>CAOWNX010000020.1 GCA_948552115.1 uncultured Bacilli bacterium | reverse complement strand
CATTTGTTCCAAAAGATGTAAATGCGGGATGCGTCATATACTTTCCTACACTACAATTACCACTTGCTCCACTAACGAGAGGACTTGTACAACTACTACTCGTATCAGTTGTGGTATCCGTTCCAAAAATGACTTCAATGACTTGTGGCTTATTTTCAATCGTTGTTAGTCCAGTATAATTTCCATTGTTTTGGTCAAATAACTTATATTTATATCTTGGTATCCATACAAAATAACTTTCTATGGCTTCTTCTGGTATCACATCTCCATCATAATAAACTTCACTTTCATTGTTTAATATAACGGCATTCGCCCATCTCTGTGTTTCGTAGTCATACCATTCCCATCCTAAACTTGCTTTTTTCACAGTTCCATCATTTTCTATTGTTACTGGAATCAGTCCGTCTTTTAGTACTGGATCTGTTCCATTTAATATATTTTCTGTATACTTACTCACAAAATTAATTTGACATTTCGTTCTACTTTGATGTACTCCTCTTACCTTTAATCCCCAATTCTCATAATCCCATACTCCAGTTGCATCTTTATCACATTGAATACTATCAATGGCATATCCACCTGTCTTACTTGGAAATGTTGTAGTACTACTTCCATTTATTGTAAGTCCTATCAAAGAAGAATCAATATCCTTTTCGCTTATTTCAAATTCATAATACTTGATATTTAATAAAACAAAGCTTACAATTAAAAACAAAACAACAAAGAATACACTTTTTCTTAAGGATAATGGAGTTTTCTTCATAAATCTTTCACCTACAACTATTATGGACCGTCAACCAAAATATATTTACTTTTTAGTTTATAACACTAAGTTTACCACATAATTAATATTATATCTAGGAAATTAATATTTTTAAAAGTAAAATTCTAGCAAAAAAAAGAAATGATTTTCACATTTCCTTTTAACTATTTTGGCAAACGAATCGTAATATCACTCAATGGATAAGCAGCACAAGGATGAATATATTTATAATTCTTATCGGACGCTGCTACATACTTATTATTTGTTAAAACAGTTCCTTCTAACAACTTACTTCTACAAAAGCCACACACACCGACACCACAATGCTTAGGAGCAGAAATACCAGAGTGTTCCAATGCCTCTAATATCGTCTCTTTACCTCGACCATAAATAATTTTTTCTTCTCCACTCGTTAAAACATGTATTTCAAACGTATCATCCGTTTTTGCTTTTTCACACTCCAAATAAACATCATGACGAATGTACTTATTTGGAACATCCAAACTTTTTAATATCTCATTGACAGACTCATATAATTCATCTGGACCACAAACAAAATAACTTGTTTCCTCTTTTCGATATTGCAAAATCAATTCCTTTGTAACAGAACCTGTCAAATATCCCTCTGTAGCCTCATTTTGTAACAAATAAACCACTTCAATTTGTGGATCCTTCTTAGATAACGCATCCAAACGATTTTTAAAAATCAAATCACTTTGTGTATTTGCACCATAAAAAATTGTCAAATAATAATCATGAATACGATCAGCCAAAGCTTCTGCCATCGCCATAATTGTAGTAATTCCACTTCCACCAGCAATAGCAATCACATGATGTGCATCGCGAAGTGGTTGATAAACAAACTCTCCAAATGGTCCATGAATAATAAAAGGATCACCTACTTTTACTTGGTCCAAAAAATAATTAGAAACAACACCATCGTTAACTCTTTTAATCGTAACCTGAATCTCTTGAATACCTCTACGACGTGGAGTACAACTAATCGAATAGGGACGCTGAAAAACATATCCATTAATAGGAACTTCAATTGTAATATATTGTCCTGCTTGATAATTAAAAAAAGGAATTTGCTTTTGGACATAATTTGGCTCAAAAACAAAAGTTTTTGTATCATGAGTTTCTTCCAAAATTTGTTTTACACGCACCGACATTGCATTAGGATGCAGATTTCCACTAAGTCGGTTCATTGGAAACTCGATAGAATCCAAACGACTTCCACCCTTTTTTAAAAACTTTTGCCGATTCGCAACTTTTGCTTGAAATCCACTTAATGATTGTTTAATTTTCATTTGAGACACCTTCTTTATTCATATCTTCTAAAGTTTTCATTGCAGCGGTTGCTCCACTCAAATAGCTAGAAGCATATCCATGTAATCGCTCTCCAAAACCGCCACAAAATCGTACATTAGATAAAATATTTTCATTTTCATGATTAGAAAGTCGAGAAAGAAAATCGTCATTCCCTGTAGCAAGATAACCCATAACCGTTCCATCTGGAGTACCAATATAGCGTGCAAAAGTCTCTGGTGTTGCAATTTCTATTTCTTCAATTGCTTCCAAAATCGAAAGGCCCGTTGCCTGTTCAAACGATTCAATCATTTGATTCGCAATTTTCTCTTTCATCACATAATAATTCTCCGAATTGACGACCTTAGAAAAAATGTCTCCAAATTGATAAGCAGTCAATGTAAGAATCGTAGTTCCCTCATCAGAACAATTGGGATTTACTTGATTAAGTACAGTAGCGACACAATTTGTTAAATTCATGGTTTTCATAGTCTCATAAACAACATCATGGTTCAAAGTATTAAAAATATAATATTGATAAGTAGAAAGTCCAAGTTCTTCGACACTTTTATTCAAACCCAAATATACACAGAAAGCTTTTGCACCCAATTGATGTGCCAAAGAAGAATTATAAATTTCTTTACTTCCTATGGATTCTGGTAATAACTTTCCACAAAATATCGTTGGAGAAATATTTGCTACAACATGATGTGTTTGATAAACTCGTCCATCACTACACTCAACGCCTACAAGAATACTATTTTCATAAAGAACCCGTTGTACAGAAGTAAGAAAATCAATTTCACCACCAAGTCGTTCAAATTCATTTAAAATTGCCATACTAATTTCCCGACTTCGATACTTTGGAACCCATCCTCCATAAGTTAAATAAGAAAAAATACGAATTGCATACGTAACAAAATCAATCTTAGAAACTGGAACTCCAAGCTTTATCCAAAAACAGCTTAAAATTTCTTGAGCTTTCAAAGGCATATTTAAAAGCTCCAATCCTTCCTTCAAAGAAGAATTTAATAATTGTTTAAAATTAGGAAAATGACTCTGTAATTCTTCTTCGTTTGGTTGAAAATGCATTTCATTCAAATAACCAATTGCTAAATTACACTCTTCACAAATTGCAAAAAATTGTTGTAAACTAACACTACTTCCTGGTACATAACGTTCCATCTGTTCGATAAAATTAGAAATTCCAAAAGGAAATAAATACTCTTCTTTCGTATCATTTACAAAAATATGAAAACTTTCAGAAATAGGAAGCATCGATATTTTAGAATTCAAATCAAGTTGTTCAAATAATTCATACAAAGATCCATGAACCTCTGAATTACCATACTCATAAAGTTCTTGTAAAGATACCTCAAATTCAAATCTTCCTCGAACAAAACTCGTTGCAACTCCACCACAATTATGACTTGCCTCGAATATTTTTACTCTCTTTCCAGCTTTTTGAAGAGTAAGAGCCGATAATAATCCTCCATTACCAGACCCAATTACAATTGCATCATACATAGTACCCCTCCTATTATCAAGATTATAGCAAAAAAAAAACAAAAGAAAAAGTTCTTCTTACATTTCTTTTGATTTTAACGTACTGATAACAACTTTTCAAAAATTTCCAAATGAATTTTTTCATCCACAACAATTCTTCGTAATGCTTCCTTCACTTGTTGATCTTCAATCACATGAATTAAAGATTGATACTGCATAATTGCCTTTTTTTCTGCTTCCATATCCATTTCCAAAATATCTTCTACTTCAACATCATAACAAACATATCGACTTGTCCAAAATTCATTCTTATCCACAATAGGATCCACAAAAACTGGATAGACTCCTAACTGTTGAATTAACTCTGCCAAATACTGGAAATGATGCATTTCTACTTCTGCAATTTGTTCTAAAATTTCCGATACTTCTTCATCTTTTTCTTTCAAGATAACACTTTGAAACAAATACTGATGAATTGCTGTATCTTCACTAACATCTCCTGCATAAGAATGCATAATTAACCGTGCACTTTGTGGATTACGAACAATCGAATCCAATTTTGGATAAGGGTACTCACTTTGACATTTCATATACTCACCATTACATAATATGTCAAAAAAACTACTTTATGTAGCCCAAGTAGTTTCTACTCCATAACAATTGACCAATGCCTTCTTCTGACTCGCTATACTTTCTTTATTTTTTAGTATTGAAGAATCCACTTGATCAAAAGGTAAAACTTTAAAATTACGAAAATGAGAATTATAAGAAGTAAAGGTAAGTCTCGTTTGAATATTCGTAATTGAAATATGCTCTTCTTCTCCAACAATATCTTTAATAATTGATACACTTCCCATAAGTCCTACCAACTTATCAACTCCCGTTTGAGCAGAAATAAAATTTCCAAACGAATAAAATACCAAAGTATCCCCAATTTTTTCAATAGGTTCAATTACATGAGGATGATTTCCAATTACAATATCTACACCAAGACTTGCAAGGTGATTTGCAATACGTTTTTGTTCTTCCGTAGGATAATCATGATACTCACTTCCCCAATGCATTGCAACCAAAATTACATCTACTTGATCTTTCACTTTTAAAATATCATTCTCTACTCGTTCATCCGAATAAACATGAACCAAATACTCTTCACCCTTTGGTACACGAATTCCATTCGTTGTTGTTGTATAAGACAAAAAAGCATAAGATATTCCATTCTTTTCTCCAATTGGAATTTGTTCCATACACGAAAAAGAATCACAAGAACCACTCATCAAAACATTTTTCTTACCTTGAAAATATTGTAGTGAATTTAAAATAGCAGTCTTTCCTCGATCCAAAGTATGATTATTTGCTGTACTCACCAAATTAAAACCTGCATCCAAAAAAGCATCCCCTACCTCATATGGCGAATTAAAACGAGGATAAGTAGATAATCCAATTTCTGTACCACCTAAAATACTTTCTTGGTTATAATAAGCCAAATCATACTGACTCACAATAGGTTTAATGGCTTCCAGTTGTTGTCTAAAATCATAACCTGAATTCGTCTTTCCATCTTTATAAACTCCATCATGATACAAAGCATCTCCCACCATAATAAGATCTAGTTTTCTAGTTTCTCGATATACAGAATCTTCTGGATGATAATCTTCCTCTTCGAAAGAAGATTTTTGAAAAAAAGAAGAAAAACAAAATACCAAAACACATAAAATTATAGTAAAGAAAAAAAGAATTCCCCATACCCAAAAACGTCTTAATTTCATTGATTCCACCTACTAAACCTAATATACCATACCAAAAGAAAATTATGTAAGAAGACTTTCTAACAATGACAAATCCTCAGACAAAAAGACAAATCCTTGATCAAACAAAGTTGTATCATCAAAAGAAATATGTAACAAGTTAAATAGCTCTAGAACAGACTTTGCATTACCACTTTTTAAGAACTTCAAATAATCTTCCGAAGAAAGTGTTCCATTCATAAGATTATGAACAATCAAATTAGAAAGTAATTTTCCACTAGCATAAGTATAAGAATAATAACTTACTCGATAATATTTATCATATTGCAACCATTCTTCACGTAAATCTTTTCGATTACAAATACAATCTCCATAATACGTAAAAAGTAATTTTTCATAAAAATCACAACATTCTTCATAGGAAACAGAAGAAATAAACTCTGTTAGATAATCTTCAAATTCTTGAAACATCATTGGTCGAAATACACTTGACACATAATTTTCAATCTCTTTACTTAAATAAAATATTTTTTCTTCTTTCGTTTTCGCAGTTAGAATCAAATATCGAAGCAAAAGGGTTTCATTAACGATTGCTGCAATCTCTCCAATAAAATCAGAACTAATGGCATATACAAACGGTAATTCTTGAATAGAGAAAATATCATTCATCATATGTCCTATTTCATGACTCAAATTTTTCACATCTACAAACGATTCACGAAATTGTAAAAAAGAATAGCCATACCAAGTAAAAACAATAGTTGGATGTTTCTCTTCTGAGATAATTGTATCAATATGACCAGAATCAATACATTCCTGTAAAGCAGATTCATAACAACTACCCAAAACTTTAACAGACTGAGAAATCAATTCCATTGCTTCTTGAATAGAAAACGAACAAATCATATCTTTTTGAATTGGAAGGGCCAAATCATAAGAACAATGATCAGAAAAGGAAGATAATTTTAATGATAAATACTTTTGAAGCAAAGATATATGACGATGACAAGAATCAATTAAATGGAAATAAAATTCTTCGGATAATTCAGATTTCAATAATTCCATACTCCGAATAGAACAATTCTTTTTATTGCTCATAAATTTTCTTTGTTGAAAAATTTTTTGCAAATAAGAATACATGACATCTTTTTTATTATGAAAAGACTTCATCACTTGTTCAAAAACACATTTTCGAACATTTCGATCATCATGAATTTGATAAGTTCTTAAGTTTTGAAAACGCAAAGGAACTGTTTCACCATCTACAATAATAGTTCCAAATTCCATTTGATTTCGTAAAGAATTATAATCAAGAATCAAAGCTTGTAAAGTGTTAAAATTTTCTTGAAACAAGATATTATCCGATTGATTGAAATAGAATTGTTCAATATATCGAAGATAAATAAAAAATTCTGGATTTTTCTTTAAAAATTGAAAAACTTCTTCTTGTTCATAACAAAGAATTGTATTTTCAAATCTATTAATTTTTTCTAACATAGTAAGTTTAAATATCTCCAACTCTTTCTTTCGTTCTATAAAAAAAGAAGATGTAATATTTTGATAATAAGTTAAATTTGCATAGACTTCTAATTTTCCTAGCCTACTTTTCCATTCCCAAATTTTCTCAATTAAATCTGGAAAAATTTCAGATATTTTTCTTTCTTTATGTTGATAATTTTCAATATCTTGTTTCAAACGATTCATTTCTTTTTGATAATCTCTTGAATCAAAAAATAATTTTTCTAAATTCCATTTCATAATACAAAATCTCTTTCCCATTTATTATATCAAAAATATAGACTTTTCAAGAATAATAAAATATGATAAGATTCTTTTAGATGCCGATTTAGTACAGTGGTAGTACAGATGCATGGTAAGCATCAGAGGGCAGTTCAATTCTGCCAATCGGCACCAGATTGATAGGAAACTCGAACTTTTCGAGTATTAAGTAAAACGCACTTGATAAAAGTGCGTTTTTATGGTATTATGAATATGTCAAGGGAACTTGCATAAAATAAAAAAGGGAATACTTAACACCTCAATGTTGAGTACTCGCCAATAAATTGGTTAGCACTTAATCTACTGAAAGTAAATTGAGTGCTTTTCTCTTATTATGGATTACTACTTTACTAGAGTAAAAAGTAAGGCTATCAGTAAGAAGATAATTAGAATAAGAGATAAGATTAAGAAATCTTTCTTATGCATATCATCAGCCTCCTTTCTTGCGAAAGTTGGCAAGCACTCAACTGCTAATATATTCCTTAGACAAATTATACTAAAACATTTATTATAGTACAACGAATTTAACTAAATTTCGTCAATTTAGTAAAACACACTTGTATATTGACAAACAGTCAATATAGGAAAGGAGTGTTGATATGTCAGAAATAACTATTATAATTGATAATTGGGGACATGAGGAACTAAAAGAATATTTAATGTCTTTAAAAGGAATTTTAGATGTCGAAATTAAAAATGTTGAGCACTAAATCAAAAGTGACGAACAATTAGATATTTATTTAAAATATGATTCTAGTTTAATAACTCCTAAAATAATAAAAATGGAAATTACATTGTTTTTGAATATTACAAAAATTCCTTCTATACTATCTTTTGATAAATATCCAAAATTTAAAACATCTAATTATACGATAATTAGAGATGATCTTTGTTGTGAATATTGTTATAAAGGAGCAATAGAAGATTTGTTTGAAATAGAAGGAATAGAGACAGTTAAAGGCAATTTTAACGAGGATTATTTGTTTAAAAAATATGAAGAGCGTGAAAAAATTACAATAAACATTGAATACAATCCTAATCTTTTAAAAGCTGAAGACATGAAACAAATTGAATTAAAATTAAATATATAAAAAGTTGTTGAACGTCATCCCTTAGGGTACCAGTTTGATAGATACTCGAACTTTCGAGTAACAATAGAAAACGACCTGCCAAAAAGTCGTTTTTATATTATTATAAATATGTCAAGAAAACTTGCATAAAATTAAAACGGAACATTTAATATGCCAGTGTTAAGTGTTGCCGAATAAATAACTTTGCTTTATTATTTTGTATTGTCAAATCACTTTATTGTTCTTATATATCAAACTCTACTAAATAAACTCTCACAATATAAGCATTTACTTTGATTTTCTAACGCCACTAAATTTTTACCTAAATCTTTTATTAATTCTCCAACTAACTTAAGGAAGAAACAATGTAAATAAATTCTTATTACCCTAAGTTTTCTATAATTTTTCCATTTTCTAAAAAGATAGCATTAACACTCCATTTTGTCATGTTTCGATATAAACTCAAAGCTTGATCATCGACAAGAAGATCCGTATAACAATTCTTTTGAATTGCTGGAAGAAAAGAAAATTCACTACTTCCATCTTTTTTTAGATGCCATGTTAATATTCCTGTATCAATAGTAGAATTATTAAATAAAAAATTTCCAAGATTATAGGCAATCAATTTTCCTTTATAAAATTCAGCGCCTTGTAATACATGAGCATGACTTCCGATCACCATATCTGCTCCACTATCAATATAAAATTTACTACTTTCTACTTGTACATCTTCAAGACCATGAGAATCTTCTTTACCAAAATGAACTAAAGCGACGACAAAATCACTTTTCTCTTTTTCAAGGGCTATTTTAGAAGCAAACAAACTAGGATCATAACACCGAAAAACTCCATCACTCGTTTCTGAAGCTCCTGGTGTTAAAATAAATTTTTCAGCTCTCGTAGCGTTTAAAAATGCAATTTTATATCCATTAATAATCAAATAGTAAGGTTTTGCTGCCTCCTCTAAATTTCTTCCTGCACCAATAAATGGAATATTAGCATTTCTTAAAGTATCTAACGTATCAAAAAAACTATCTCTTCCAAAATCATAAACATGATTATTCGCAAGAGTTACCATATTTACCCCCATATCATGATATAAAGAAACATTTTCTGGTTTTCCACGAAAAGTATAAAGTTTTCTAGCCATTGGTTCTCCTCGATTACTAAATGAAAATTCATTATTGACAACCATCCAATCTGATTCTTTCATATATGTTAAAATACTCTCAGAAAAAAGTCCTGAAATATCTTCTCCTCTTTTATGATAATATGGCATAATATGCCAATTATCAGCAAGTGAAACATCTCCAGCAAAACTAATACTCACAGAATCCTTAACTCCTCCAACTAGAGTTACATTATCCTGAGTTTCATAAACATTTTTATATAAATCCTGCAAAACAAAATAAGAATTACCAGTCAATTCATGCCATACACTTTGTTCATAAGAATCATTTTTTAAAATATTTTCAAGATTCTTTAAACTTTCATTTCCATAATTTTTAA
>CAOWNX010000019.1:3151-9936 GCA_948552115.1 uncultured Bacilli bacterium | reverse complement strand
CATTGAACCAAAAAATAATCTGCAAAATGATAAATAATTCTTCCAGATGCCGTCTTAGACTCCAAATTAGCAAACGTCTCAATATAAATCACTTTACTCCCCATTAGTTTAGCTATACAACACATTGGTGCTGCCGTATGAACACCAGTTGTAATCACAACCTGAGGACGAAATTTTAAATAATAATACAAAGAAATAAAACAATTTCCGAGCAACTTAAACGGATAAGAAAAAGGATGGGTCGTCGTACCAAAAATCAAAAAACCAATTCGACTTTGAAACTCTTTCGTTAAGACCTCACTAGATTTTGTTCTCTCCGTCATTAAAAAAGATTCATAATGAGAAAACATTGGACGAAGTGCTAATAACTCAGATAAATGTCCTCCAGCACTAGCAATAAATAAAACTCGTTTTTTCAATTTCTTTCCTCCAATATCTGAGCCCACAAAACCTTAACCGATTCTGGCAAAAAATTTTCTGTAAATTTACGAGCATTAGCTCCCAACACTTGCAGCTTTTCTGGATGTTTCAATAACAATTCAATATGTAACACCATTTCTTCCATATCTCGATGCTCTACCAAATACCCATTTACATCATTTTGAATCAACTCACAAGCACCTTCTGCAGAAGAAAAAGCAATACAAGGAATCGATGCATTCATTGCTTCTAACAGAACCAAGCCAAAACTTTCCGTATAAGAAGTCATCAAATAAAGTGAAGCATGACGATAAAGTTCTTGAATAAATTCTGGAGACTGAAATCCATGAATCGTAACATAAGAAGATAAATTAGAATCTTGAACACGCTTCATAATTGCTTCCCGTAAAGGTCCATCTCCAACAATATCCAAATGAAAAGAAACCATTCGCTCTTGCAAACGCTTTGCTACTTCAATGGCATCAAACACACCCTTTTCCTCTTCTAATCGACCGACAAACAAAATTCGTTTCTCTTGATAATCACTAGAAAAAGACAAAGGATAATCCAACACATTCGGAATATAAACTGCCTTGCCATACATTTGATTACGATAATCATTCGCTAAATTTCTAGATACCAAAACCAAATAGTTCAACCGTTTACTATGCTCTATCACTCGACTTCGATAACTCAAATTTCCATGATAATGATTGTGTTCCCAACCAATTTTCAAAGAATCAGAACAGCCATACTTCCCCAAATAAGAGCTAATTTCATGTCTGGTCGAAAGATAAATATCACTTCGATGCGTTTTCAAATGCCTTTTTAACTTACGAAATCGACCATTCAAAAAATAAATAGAAACACTAACACCAAAATCATGAAAAAAAGAAACAAACTTCAATTTTTTAAAATAATCCTGAAAAACTGCTGAAAACATTGCCCCAAACTTTTTCTGACGAAACAATTGATTATACTTTTTCACCTTTAATGGAACATCAGAATGATATAAATAAGTAATCGATACATCACTTGGAATAGGAAACATTGGCTTTTCATAAAGTTTATAAAGACTAACAATAGATATTTCATAATCTGTATGAAACATAGAAACAAAACTACTTACTGCCTTTTCAATTCCACCATATCCCAAATGATACACAATAATTTCTAATCTTTTTTTCAAAATATCACCACCATTGCTAAATTAATTAAACAGAAAAAGCAATTACCCAACCTAGAAGAAAATTTTCAATACACTTAATCCATTTTTGCATCCATCATTAACTTTTTCAACAAACTTAAAGACCTTATTATTTCCTGATTTCGAAAAATCAACTTTTTTCTTTCCTGATTTTCAAATGCCATATTCAAAGAAGCACCCTCTTTATGAAAAACAGAAATTGATTCATCATAATAGCTAATCAAATGATCATTTACTCTTCGAAATTCCAAAAATTCCTCTTCATGATACAAAAACGTTTCTGGATAAAATACATCATCATATTTTTCATAATACTTCTTAGAAAAAATAATACAACAACCATGAACAGCGACATCATACATTGACTTGTCTCCATTTTCCAAAGGTTTAATCGGTTTCAATTGATGTTTTAAAGACATATAACAAGAAAGCAAAAAAGAAAGAATACGACTACGATAAATAAAAATTAATTGCTTACTCTTTTTAATAGCTCGATTGACCTCATTAAGACTTCGATAAACTGGAAAAGGATTAACAGAATCCCCACCATTCGTAAGAATTTTAGGTCCCATAAAATCAAACGAAGTCGCTTGATAACTCGATTCAATTCGAGAAATAAAATCATTTTGTAATAATACAATATCACTATTAAGAACAACGAAAAAATCTGGATGAAAATTAGAAATTGCATATCGAATCCCTACATTGTTTCCCTTCGCAAACCCTAAATTTTCTTCATTACACAAAACATGTTTCGTTTCCTTGAGAAGTCTTTTTTTCTCATAATCTTGTAACGTGCCATTATCTACCACAACAATCTCATAAGACTTCTTAGGACACTTTTCCTTAATCGATGCAATACATTCGATGGTGTCCGTCATATTTTTATAATGTAAAATTACAAATGCTACCATACTAAACCTCTTCTGCAAAACCTTTCTCCAACTTTCGGAAAATAAAATATCCAACCACTAACACAACCAAAGAAAGAAAAGCCAAATAACCAAGTGACCCAAAATTTGGTAACGTTTGATAATAAAAAATACTACGATACATGTCCATAAAATGTGCCATCGGATTCAAATACAAAACAAAACGAATTGCCTCAGGAAACAAATCAGCAGTATACAAAATAGGAGTCGCATAAAAAAGCAAATTAATTAAAAATGCTACCAAATATTCAATATCGCGAACATAAACATTAATGGCACTCAAAACAAACAACAAGCCCAAACAGAAAAAGCTTTGCATAATAGCAATCAAAGGAAGCCACAAAAGTTGAATACTAAAACCAATTCCTCCAAATAGTAAAAACAGCATAATAATAATACAAGAAATTAAAAAATTAACAAGTCCTGCAACCACAACACTAATCGGAAGAATTTCTCTCGGAAAATAAACTTTCTTAATAATTCCGCCATTAATCCAAATACAATTACAACCTGATGTAATCACCGTCGTAAAAAAATTCCAAGGAATAATTGCAACAATCAAGAAAATCAAATAATTATCAATTCCATTTCCTTTCATAATATAAGGAAAAACCAAAGCATAAACCAAAACCATCAAAAGTGGATTAATAAAAGACCATAAAACTCCCAAAAAAGAACCTTTATACTTCCCACGAATTTCTTTTTGAACATTCGTCTTCAAAAGTTCACGGTACTGATACAAATTATGAAAAATACTCATAAACTCACCCACGTTTCTTTAAATATTCCTGAATAACCTTCGAAGGAGTATCATCCATTGCAATCACACCTTCATCAATCCAAACAGCTCGAGTACATAACTTTTCAATTTTATCCAAATCATGACTTACAATAATAATTGTTTTATCACTCATTTTTAACTCTTCTAATTTTTGAAAACACTTTTCTTGAAAATGCTGATCTCCAACTGCCAAAATTTCATCAATTAACAATATTTCTGCATCAACATTAATAGCAATCGAAAAAGCAAGACGCATATACATTCCAGAAGAATAAGTACGAATTGGATTATCAATAAAATCAGAAAGCTCTGAAAAATCGATAATATCCTGAATTCTAGAATCAATTTCCGTTTTGGTTAAGCCAAAAATAGAAGCATTAAAATAAATATTTTCTCTTCCAGTAAAATCATTATGAAACCCTGCACCAAGTTCCAATAAACTCGTTAGTTTCCCATGTGTAACAATATACCCTTTTGTAGGATAAATAATTTTCGTCATCAATTTTAAAAGTGTCGATTTTCCACTTCCATTCACACCAACAAGTCCAACCGTTTCTCCACGGTGTATCGTTAAATCAATATGCTTTAAAGCAGTATACACTTCACTCTTATTTCGTTTCCAAAAAAGCAAATGCTCTTTTAACGTATTCGCTTTATCATAATAAATTTTAAAAGACTTAGTAACATCTGTAACAACAATAGCATCTTGTGATTTTTCCTTTTTCATAAGTCACCTCTTGTCTTATAAGTAGTATAACAAATTACCAAAATAATATCAATTTTTGTGTAAAATTCTAGAAATATGTAAAAAGAAAATCGTCATTTTTTCCACAAACCAAAAACCAAATAAAGTAATTGGTCCAGCATGATTATAAACTTTTGAAAAATACCTCCGACTATTACTAAGAGTTTGATACTTTGCTACTCGATTCAAATTCTTATTAATCGTCACCGAATGATTATGGAAAACTTCTACGTTCGTACACAAATAGATTCCTTTCTTTTGAAACTTAGAAGACATAATATTTTCTTCAAAATACAAAAAAACTTTTTCATCAAAATAACCCACCTCACGAATACTTTTCAAAGATGCAAAGAAAAAGCAAAACGAAACCGCTTCCACTTCCAAAAGTTTTTGAGAATAAAAGCTTTCCGAATAACGATTGTTGTTTTGAAAAAAACGGTAAACAAACGGTAAACTTTGTAAAAACAAAAGACCATTCGAAGGAATCTTCCATCCACGATTCAAACCAGTATGTTCTTTAATAACAGGTCCAAGTAAATGAATACCATTTCGATAAGAAATTAACTTTTTCAAATCACTTTCTGAATAAATCACGACATCACTATTACTAATAAAAGAATAATCCACACCAAAAGATTCCAAATATTTTAATCCAAAATTAATACCAGCTCCAAAAGCTCGTCCATCATCACGACGTAAAATATGAACTTTTTCATTTGCATACGGAAGTAGTTTAGAATACGAATCATCCGTAGAATTATTATCTACAACAACAATATAATCCAAACAAGAATAATCCTTAACATTTTTTAACAAAGTAATCGTAGTAGGTGCATCATTATAATTAATAATCAAAAAACCAATCATATTTCCTCCTCGCATTTTGGTAATAAAACCAAACTACAAATCAAACTAACTGATGGAGCAACCAAAATATGTCCAGTAAAAAGGCACAAAAGAAGAATGAGAGATAAACTAACCTTTTCTTCAAAACCAAATTTAAAACGTTTAATAATATTGAAAAAAGGATAAAAGAACAACAGCAAACCGCAAAGTCCATAGTGATAAACGATATCAAAAACATCCATCTCCACCATTTTCATCGATACCCCTTTCGAAATATCTAAAATCCCCATACCAAATATCTGACGAGGAAAAGACTGACTCAAATACAATTCATGAGTATCCTTTAAAAAGCTAAGACGCTCACTAAAAATAAAATGATCAATATGATGAAATGTAAACAAATCACTTACTTCGTGAATTTCTAAAAAATTCAAATGAATCTTAATATTCTTATAAAAAGAAGAATGATATAAAACAAAACTCAAACAAATCGAAACAACAAAAGCACAAAACAAAGAAAGAAAAAACTTTTTACGCTCTTTTTTTCTCCACAAAGAAAGAAGATAAGAAAAAAGAAAACATCCAACCATAATTCCAAAAGAAAGCACTGGTGCCTTAGAACCCAAAACCAAAATTCCAAAAAGATACAAAAACAATCCCAAAAGACCAATCCACCACTTTTGCCCCAATAATTTTTTTAGGAAAAAAGGTCCCAAAATTGCTAAAATACCTCCGATTTCATTCGTAGAATAAAACCAACCAATTCCTCCTACTTTACTATGAGCATAACTTGCAAAACCAATATGAAAGATTTCTGGAACAATTAAAAAAACTAAATAAATCAATAAAAGAAAACAAAGATTTCGTTTGGATACGAAAAAAAATCCTTGTTTTTGTAAAAAGAAAAGAGCCAAAAAAACAAAAGGAAAATAAAAAGTTCGAAATAAACCTTGAGCCTCCAAGAAAAAACTAGAACACTTAGTAGCAAGTAAAAAGAAAGAAATAACATAAACAAAAAATGCACTACAATACCAAAATAGCTTTTTTTGTTTTCGAAGAAAACAAAGAACAACCAACCAACAAAGAAAGAAAACTTTCACTCCTAATGCAAGATAAGAACTACGGCCTTGAAAATGAAGAAAAAATGAAGTTAACACATCTAAAAAAGGCATGCAAAAAATAAAAACCCAAATTATTTTTGATATTTTTTGTTTATGACTTTCCAGCATGTTCATCACCCATATTTATTTCATTATAACTTACCTCAAAGAAAAAAAGAAGAAAAATCATTTTTTCCTCTTCTTTCTTTTCTTTTTTCGCGATACTTTTTCTGGTTCTTCAGACTCTACTTCTTCCACCATTTCTTTTATTCCTTCATTTTCTTCTTGTTCTTGTTTTTCACGTGCTTTGCGAAGTTCTTCTTTTGATAACGATAACGTCTTCTCATACTCTCGAATAATATCTTCAGCATCATTCATTTTCTTCAAAGCTTCCGTAACATCTACCGTTTCCGATAACTCCTCTTCGGTTTGAGTTATTTGCTCAGGAAGAATCTGTGTCACATGAAGCTCCTCATTTTCTAAAATTTCCTTTTTTTCTTCTTTCACTTCTGGAAGATCCACTATGTCTTCCAAATCTTTTTGTTTTTTCTTCTGTTTCTCCTTCGGTACTTCTTGAATAAAAGTATGAACCAATTCCTCAGATTCCAACCGAATATTATCTGCTTCCGTAGAAATTGGTTTAACTCCATCTTCCTTTTCTTCCGTTATTGAAGGTTCTTTCAACTCTTCCACCACATCATCCAAAGATGCAAAATCAGAATTTTCTTCCACACGTTTCCATTTCTTTCTACTT
>CAOWNX010000019.1:0-3141 GCA_948552115.1 uncultured Bacilli bacterium | reverse complement strand
GGCTTCTTACAAAAAGCAAACATACTCAATAAGAAAAAGAATACAGATACTCCTCCAAGTCCATAAATAATTGAACGATGATAATTTAATTTTTCTTGAAAACTTTGTTCTACCTCATCAGAATAGAGTTGAAAAGTATTACTTTTCTTATGATATAAATAATAATCTTTTTCTCCCGTTTCAATATTCATAGCATAAACAATAGCATAATCACTATTTTCATGAAACTGATAAGCAGAATAACGAACATCATCAATCACAAGATTCGTTTTTTCATAACCCTCAAAATCTTTTTCAGGATCCAAAATATTTAACAAAAAAGAATGAGATTTCAATTCATGATAAAATTCATAACTATCATGATCAGAATCATAAATAGCCAAAAACGTTTTACCATTATCGTCTTTTAAAGCTACTAAAGTATAACCTGTAATATCACTAACAAAAATAGGGATATCAAAATCCTTCAATTTCATCGTAGATGCTTCATACAATTCTGGTTTCACTACATTTTTTACATTTTTCAAAATCGTATAACTTTGATTATCAATGGTAACTTGAATCGGATGCTCATCCTTTACTTGAATAATCACCTTATAAATTCGTTCAACTCCCGTTTCACTCATAACAGAAATCTCTTTGGTATTAACACCCTCATCCACTTCAAATTCTCCAGTTCCAGTTACAGTCGCATAACCAGATTCTGCACTAGCTTCCAAAACCACTTTATTCACAGTAGATGGAACAGTAACAGTATATTCCAAAGTGTCTTTTGAAAAAGAAGGAGATAAATCATATCCTGTAATTCCTAAATTTTTTAAATAATTATTACTATCTTTTTCTCTAGGAGCTTGTACGGTAACAACTTTTCTGCCAGAAACATCTACAGATTTTCCGCTCGAAGCATCTGTCACATTTCCAGAAACATAAAAACTAATTTGCCCAACCGAAGTAGCATTACAAGTCACAACTAACGTTTTATTACCATTTCTACCAGTTCCCGTATCCCCAACTCCTTGCTCTCCAAGGCTACATCCTGATGTTGCACCAGTACCACTACCAGATAACTGCCATGCCCCAGCATCTCGAATATTTACATAAAACGTAACTCTTCCACCTAATGTTACATAATTAGAATTCGACGTTACAGATATTGATGCCGCATTTGCTTGACTTATCATCAAAAGAAACATTCCAACTCCAAAATAAATTTTCTTCACACGCAGTCCTCCTTTTTACTTTCACCTCTTAAGCTTGATTAATTCCTTTTTGTCCTAATAAAAATTGACGCAAACGAAGTAAATCTGCAGAATCAACTTTTCCATTTATATTTTGTAATTTTGCGGATTCAAAATACGCATCTTTTAAACTAACTTGTCCCAATAAATATTGTCTCATACGTAATAAATCTGCGGAATTTACTTTACCATCACCATTCAAATCCCCATAAATAACAATCGTATAAGTCTCTCCTGTTTGAAATGTTATCTTTGTTCCAGTTGTTAATGTCTCACTATCCCCAAGAGTTCCGCCACTTGCATTTTTAAAAGATAATTCACTACCAACAGTCATACTTTTCAAATCCTTTACTTTCGTTCCTAAAGCAATATTCGTAATATAATTCCCTTTACGATTTAATTTCATATTAGACAAATGAGTTGCAACAGGAGTATGAGATACAACTGGTTTATTATCTTCTGGCTTCTCATTATTTGAAGAACCTGGACTAGAAGGATTTGTCGTAATCCCTGAATTAGAATTTGAACTAGAATTGAAATTCCCTACATAAACACCTTTGTCGTCTTTTTGAGATCCTGCAGAAGCATAGACCAAACCAGCCTTTACTGGACTTTCCTCCGAAGAATAAGCACCAATATTAAAGAAATTATAAAAACCAACATAAGTATTTCCTTTGTATTCAAACTGTTCTCCACTCGTTGCAATACCACCCTTGACACCAACTTCTTGACGTGCTAAAGAAGCCAAATAAACAGGATTCACTTGAAATGTTTTACCAGCTTCCATAAATATACTAGAATAACTTAAATGATCAATAGGATCTGTTCCATTCATAAAAGTATCAGATAACACACTTTGAACAACCTTTTCTGTTTGATTTGCATTATAACTTAAATCTTCAAACATTAATATGCTATCCACCATTAAAAAATTTCGTGGATCCAAAAAATATCCTGTAGTCTCAGAACTTGCTACATACCAAGAACCTTCTGTATTAATATGAGAAGAATCAATACATTTTGGACATCCATTACCATTAATAGAACTAATCCATTTTTCATTCTCCACAGCAGTATTAAAATCAATTCCAGTTTTCAAAGAGCGAAAGGTCCAATTTTTATAAGTTTTATGTAATTCACGAAGCCACTTTTTATACGTTTCAGGAAAACCTTCTGCATCTAACTTCTTTTCAAACTCTTTATCTGTTACCTCACTCGTTCCACCCTTTTCCATTCCAGTAACAGGATGTGTTGTATACTCTGGCATTTTATCAAAAATAGGAATTGTAAAAGTAAGAGGTAACGCAAGTAAATTATTTTCCTTATAACTTTTATAAGTAGATAATGCTTCATTATATGGAGCTGCTAAATTTGCCATATACTGATGTGTATAAATATTATAATCTCCATTTGGATTCACATTAAACTTCTTTAAATAACTATTAAATTGCCCACGAGAAATATATCCAGAAGAAATAAACTCTGCTCCCCCCATAATAGCTTTTTTTGGACTTGACCAAGGTCTACTATAAGTTTCCAATCCTTCAATATGAATATAATTCCGACAAACATAACCCTCTTTCTTTTGATAAATAATATTAATCCAACCTGTATCACAACCATTGCCCTTAACAGCATAAATACTTTTTACTTCAACACTAGTTCCTTTATTTAATTGACTATATACAGTACTTCCTGTTCTAGGTTCACTACGAAAATTTACTTTGTCTCCACTAATAATTCCAGTCGTTGCAAAAGATAAACGCGCAAAAGTAAAAAAACTCACAAGAAAAAGAATTGAAAAAGAAAAGAATTTTAACAAACTTTGAAATACTTTTTCCTGCATTTTTCCACCTTCCATTCACGTTAATTATAACAAAATAGAACAAATTCTGCAATGAAT
>CAOWNX010000018.1:7206-9960 GCA_948552115.1 uncultured Bacilli bacterium | reverse complement strand
AAGCCATAATAATTTCATGATCTGACAAATACTTGGTTCCCGTAATCAAAATAGACTTCATAGGTAAAAAATATATCCACAATCCAATACTTAAAAGAAGAAAAAAAACAAAACAAAAAAGAAAAAAATTTCGTAACTTTAATTTTCTTTTTGTCTTATTTTCCTTCTGTTTCATACGAGTCCCACCCTACATATTCTTGTTCTAAAACTAAGTCAATATTACATTGACGCTTTACTTCCTCATGTACTAATTCTATCAAATTTCGTACATCTTTACTAGTGGCATTTCCCGTATTAATAATAAAATTGGCATGTTTTTCACTAACCTTGGCCCCTCCAACGATTGTTCCTTTCAATCCACAATTTTCAATAATCATTCCACTTGGATTTTCGGCACTAGGATTCCGAAATACACTCCCAGCACTAGGAAACTCCAAAGGTTGAGTACTTTTTCGCTTCTTCATCCGCTTTTCAATAATCTCCAAACTCTCATTCTTATATCCTTTTATTACTTCAAAAGTTGCTCCTAATATAACATAGCCAGGATGCGTCTTAAAAAAACTAGTACGATATCCAAAAGACAATTCTTCTTTTTTTAGTTCTTTAATTTCCAAATTTGGAGTAATGACTTTAACAGAAATTAAATGATCAAAAGTCGATTCCTTATAAGCCTCTGCATTACCATAAACACAACCTCCAACCGTTCCAGGAATCCCAACAGCCCACTCAAATCCACAATAGGATTCCTCTATCATAGCCATAGCAAACCTAGGCATCATAACACCAGACCCTACAAAAATCCTATCACATTTTTTTACAATTTCTTGAAAATGATTCAAACGAATAATGACACCCTCATAAATAGAATCCGAAAAAATAACATTAGAACCATTTCCTAAAATAAAATAAGGAATACGTTCTTTTAATAAATACTGTAATAAAGATAATAACTCTGCCTCATCTTTTGGTGCCACCAAATACTTTGCAACGCCACCAATACGAAATGTATTATAATTTTTAAGTGAAACATTTGTAAGGCAATCTTCACATAATTTTAATTCTTGTTTCATGAAATCATATCCTTAATACTTTGATAAATCAAAGATGAACTATCCATAACCGGAATATCGCGCATCTTTTTCTTCATCTTTTCTCTTCTTATTTGATTGGTTAGCAAATCTTGCACTTCTTCTTTTAACCGAGATGTGGTAAATTCTGCCTCAGTCATCATAAAAATCACTCCATTTTCCTGCATTTCTATCGCATTATAATATTGATGATTATTGGCAACATTCGGAGAAGGAATGATAATAGATGGAATCTGTAAAGCAATAAGTTCATACAAAGATGCAGCACCTGCTCTTGAAATTACCAAATCTGCTTGCTTCATAAGTCCTGCCAAATGTTCTACATAAGGTTTGACAATAACATTTTTTGGTAACGTCTCCTTTACAAATTCTTCATAATGATTTGCACCAGTGATATATAATACCTCATAAGATTCATTTTGAATACCCCTTAAAAATTCTTTCATTTTAAGATTTAAAGAACCACTACCTAAACTACCCGCAACTATAATAACAAACTTCTTATCCTTCGAAAATCCCAAAGATGTTTTATCAATACAAGGTTCTTTTAAAGCTGCTGCACCACACGGATGACCTGTATAAATAATTTGCCCCTTCGTTTTAAAATAAGGAATCGAATGCTTAAAACTAACCCCAATCAAGTCAGTAAATTTAGCAAGTACCTTATTACTTTTTCCTGGAATACTATTTTGTTCATGTAAAAAAGTTTTAATATGTTCTTGATGTGCTGCTTTTAACACAGGATAAGTAACATATCCACCTACTCCAATTACCACATCTGGATGAAATTCCTTTATTATTTGTCGACATTTTTTCTTTGCTTTTGCAAGACAAAAAATATTCTTAAAATTCCGCTTCATATCTTTCGTAAATCCATACACTTCAATAGACTCATAAGGAATATGTTCTTTTGGAATCATATCCTTTTCCATTCGATTATGCGTACCAATATACAAAACTTCTAAATTTGACTCTTGTTCCTGAAATTTTCGAATAATTGCCAAAGCAGGATTAATATGTCCAAAACTTCCTCCTGCGGAAACAATCAGCTTCATTCGCCCACATCCTTTATTACATTATACTAAATATTGAAAATTTGTGTTCCGTCTTCAAAGGAAAAAGCTACAATTAAGCAGCTTTTTGATTGTTTTCTTGACGTTCAGATTGATTTTGTTCTTCTCTTTGCTTTCTTAGCTCTTTACGACAAGTCTCACAATTTTTTGGTTCCTTCAAATTTCTTTCTTGGAACCATTCTTGTTCTCCTACTGTAAATGTAAATTCTTTTCCACAATTACGGCAAGAAATCTTCTTATCGGACATCAGTGCCCTCCTTTTAAAATCTTGATTTAAATCTCGCGTTTTTAAATAAAAGCACTAAGTCATTTAAATCAACCCCATTATATCATATCTTTTCAAATTTGAAAAACATTATCTCTTTCGTACTTTCGAATAAACAATCTCTTGTTTTGGTATAAATTCCTTACATAGTTCCAAAGGTATAATAATGATTTCAGAAATCCGTCCTTTGGAATTAAAAATCAATTTTCCATGAACTGCACCATTTTGAAATCGGTCTTTGGTAAGCGAAGGTACCAAAGTGAATTTAGAATCACCAAAAAACTGATGCAAATGTCCAAAAAAATCATAAACAACACGTGCTCGATTA
>CAOWNX010000018.1:0-7138 GCA_948552115.1 uncultured Bacilli bacterium | reverse complement strand
TTTTGATTCAAAAAAGATAAAAAACAATCCGAATATCCAAGTGAAAGAAATTGTGAGCATAACCCTTCCAAATTTTTCATCGTATCAATTCCTATAGGAAATAAAAGCTTATCATGATTTCCACCCAAAAACCCATAAATTAAAGAGGGTGAAAGAGGAAAATCTCGAACCAGTGTTTCTTCTAATTTCTTATATTTTTCTACATCAGAAAATGTAAAACATTTTCGAAAAAAAGAATAAAAATCCCCCAAATGAAAGGCATAAGAAATCTGCTCTTTCAAACAATATTCATTGATTTGATCTATCAACTTTGGCAAAAGATAACTTGAAGTATCAAAATAATGCAAATCAGAAAACAGAAAAAAATTAAACTCTTTCTTACTTCCAAAATCGATCAAAATTTTTTTATCTGTTTCTATCATAGGTTCTTGAATAGAAAAAAATATTCCATTTTTTGTGATGTTTCGAGAAATAGAATAATTAGATTGTAATGACAAAATTTCTTGATAAATTTCTGCTTCACTTTGAAAAAAGCCACATCGTGTCAAATGATATCGAATATCAGACAAACTAACTTTTCTTTGAATTAGCAATTTAAGAATAATTTGTTTTACGAATTCTTGCTTCTTTAAAAGAAAAGCATCTTTTTCTTTTTGATTTTCTAAAATTTCCAATTGTTTTTTTAGTTGAGTATTTTCCAAACAAAGTTTCTGAAGAAAATATTTATTTTCCAATTCCTCAGTATTTTTTAAAAGAGACTGATATTGATCATTTAATTCATTATATTCTTTCGATAAAGTAGAATATCGTTTTGTTTCCCATTCTAGATTTTGCGAAGATTTTTCTTTTAAGGAAGCATATTGTTCCACGGATTCTGCTAACTGCTCTTTCAATAATTTCATATTTTTTTCTAAAATAGATATCTTACTCTGCAATTGAACTTGCTTTTTTAAAGTTTTTTCTTTTTTTAACCGTGAAATATTCTTTTCTAGCAAATCAATTTGTTTTCTTAAATCGGAACATAAATCATTCCAATAAACATCGAAAGTTGTAAAATAAAGACTAGAAAAAACATCAATACCCAAACAAACCACCACTTACTGATATTATTAAATCATTATTGTTTGTTTATTTCAATATTTTGTAATGTAAAAACACAGGAATTTACTTCCAATAATAAAGCAAAATTTTCCATTCACCCAAACATATCAAAGAAAAGAAAAAACAAAGATTATAAAATCCAGACTATTTTTTCGAATAAAAATTCTTCTACTCCATCAATCAAAATTCCATCATCGGTTACCCCATACAACAATAATTTTTAGTCTCCAATACGTTTGAGAGGTCTTAATTCTTGTAAGTTTTTTCATGCATATTTTTAGATAATTCTTTAGTATTATAATCTTTTGGAGTGTTTCAACTAAAATAGTAATGGTTGTATCATTGATAATTTCACTTTTTTCTCATTGATTTTTTACATTTCCGTCATTTTTGTTTAATGACACCCGATTCTTAGTCATAAATCTATGATAAAAAACTTTGAAAACTATTTCCTACTAATATTTAAAATAATTCCGATACTAGCCATACTTACAAGCAAACTACTTCCTCCATAACTAAAAAAAGGTAAAGTCACACCAGTAACTGGAATAAGACCAACGACAACACACAAATTCAGAGTTGCTTGAATAATAATCCCAAAAGCAAGACCAAAAGATAAATATTTTGCAAAAAAATCATCCGTGGCCATTGATATTTTCAAAGAACGATAAAATATATAAAAAAAGAATGACACAACAATTAATACTCCCAAAAATCCAAATTCTTCACTAATAATAGAAAAAATAAAATCTGTTTGAGGCTCTGGCAAATAAAAATGTTTTTGATGACTATTTAAAAAGCCCTGCCCAATTAAACCTCCTGGTCCAATTGCATACAATGACTGAATAATTTGAAATCCACTTCCCAAAGGGTCCGTCCAAGGATTTAAAAAAGATACAATTCGAGCCATTCGATAAGGAGCTACCAAAATTAAAAGAACAATACCAAGTAAACCTACCACCCCTATTTTTACAAAAAAAGAAACTTTTACTCCACTGACAAAAATCATACAAACAAGAGTTAAAACAATAACCATAGCAGTACCAAAATCTGGTTCTAACATAATCAGAAGAAAAAATATTCCGATAACTAAGAAAATAGGTAACACACCTTTTTTAATACTTCGCATTTCCTTACGATGATGTGCTAAATATTTTGATACATAAATAATCAAACCAATCTTGGCAAATTCACTCGGTTGAATACCGAATCCGCCGAGTCCAAACCAACTTCGAGAGCCATTCCGAATTGTTCCAATTCCAGGAATCAAAACAAGAAAAAGGAGCAAAAAACAAATACCCAAAATAAGATTTGCTTTCTTCTCATAAATATGATAATCCGTTCGTGATAAAACAAAAAGAAGAACCATTCCTGCCAAAAAGAAAACACCTTGAGCTTTCACAAATTTAAACGGATCATGAAACTTGTACTCTGCCCATATACTACTTGCAGAATAAATCATAATAATCCCAAAAACACTAATACAAAGTACAGCCAAAAGGAGAAAAGAATCAAAACGAAATTTTTTCATGACTCACCTCTAATACTATTAAAGTATATGGAATGAGAGCAAAAAAAAGAATGAATATTCAGCTTCATTCCTTTTTTAATACTCTAGAATAATACTCAACAAAAGAAGAATAACAAGGCATATCCATTACCTTTTGTACTACTTGGTCATCAAACGGATAATTCTCCCAAAACCGATCTCTTTTTGCAAATTCAAAACTGATTTGATAATGAGAAAGCTCTACATATTTACTATAATTCTTTTTTAAAGAATCAAGATCTAACTTTCCCTCAGATAATAATACATATAATTCTTGTCTTCTCTTTGTTAATTTTTCTAATAGCACCCTTTCTCTTTCTGTAAACACTTCACTACTATGTTTCTCTTCTCTCTGCTTTCTAAATTCATTCTCTAGCAAAAAATTATATTCTGCTTGAATTTCATCTTCAATAATTTCATGAGTTAATTTGTTTATTCGATACAAAGAAGTATCAATAAAAGAACTAATCCCTCCCATTTCTTGTATTCTCAAAAGCATTGGAATATCTTTTTCACTATCTCCAATTCCAAATATCTGATAAGGTTTTTCCATAGTACTAAGAAAATCATGAATAGCATCCTCTTTTTTATCGACCGACACAACAGGAAAAGGATGACACCCAACATAATACGTTTTACCATTCATATTTTTTTTGCTAACTTTAGAATTCTCAGACATGTTTCGATTAAATATTAAATAAAACATTAAATGCCTTCGTAAATTTTCTAGAATATAAGAATTCAATTTTGTAAATTCATTCTGAAGAATAGGTTCAACGGATAAACCATGACCTCCTGCATTTGAAACAATTACAATTTCATTTCCAACACGCAAAAATTCATTAAGATACTGACAAATATATTCACATTCTTTATCAAGACTACCAAAATACTTTTTAGTATCCGATTTGTCAACACTAATTAACGTTCCGAATAAATCAGCAAATAATATTTTCTTCATTCAAATCACCTTTTACAAAAAGCACAAAGGAAATAAAATAAATTTTACGAAGTTCCCCTGAAACATAAGTTCATTATATCGAGTAAAAATCGGAAAAACAAGAAAAAGAATTTCTAAAAAATCTTTTTCCAAATAATAACTTGTTCTTCTTTTGGTAATCAATCCAACTTTCCTGGATACTTTCTCAGAAAATATCCTAAAAATTGTTAATAACCCAACTTTTTCTGAGCAAGGCCATTCATTTGTTTCAATTTTTCGTCAATTTCATAACTTAACATAAAACTACTTATCAGTATTATAAAACAAAAAGTGTTTATTAAATCCAAACACCATAAGTAATTGCCGCCATGGCTAAAATTAAGCCAGCAACCCAAAATAATTTTACAATATCTCTCTCATCCCACCCCAATTGTTCAAAATGGTGATGAAGAGGAGCCATTTTAAATATCTTTTTATGGAATTTTCGAATGGATACAATTTGAATAAAACTCGAAAGTGTTTCAAGCACAAATACTCCACCAACCAAAGCTAAAGAAAGTTCATGTCGCGTTAAAATGGCAATCGTGGCAAGTGCTCCACCAAGAGCTAAACTTCCTAAATCACCCATCATAATTTTAGCAGGATACGAATTAAATAACAAAAATCCCAGTAAACTTCCTACTAAAATAAAACAAAAAATTGCTACCTCTTGATACCCTTCCATCCAACCAGTATTCCAAGAAATCACACCAAATGCAAAAAAAGCAATGACACAAAGTCCAGCAGCTAAACCGTCAAGTCCATCCGTAATATTTACTGCATTACTACTTCCTACCAATAAGAAAAGAATAAACAATCCAAACGTCCACCCAAGTGGTATTACAAGCCGCAAAGAAGTAATTCGTAAAATAGATTCTCCACCATTTTTCATAAAAATATAGAAAAACACAAGAGCAATAACCATTTGAATTAATAACTTGGTTGCAATCGATAACCCAGCATTATTTTTAAAATGTACTTTCAAATAATCATCAATAAATCCTAAAAAAGCATAAGAAAGAAAAACAAAAACTAAAATAATTAAATTAGAATTAATCTCAATACTTCCTTTGATGTAAAGAAGAATTAAAGAAATAACAACTGGAATAATAAAGATAAGCCCTCCCATGGTAGGAGTTCCATCTTTCTTTAAATGACGTGCTCCAAGCGTCAAACTAACACTTTGACCAACATGTAACTTTCGAAAAATTGGAATGAGAATCATTGCACAAAGAATAGAAAATACAAACCCTAGCATCATTGCCATAGCAGCTTTTGCAAGAATTAACACGTCAAATCACCTCATATCTAATTGTAACATCAGTATTATGTCAAATCTGTCATAATTGCAAAAATTTGACACTTACTTAACAAATTTATTTATATCTATTATATACAAAAGAAAGCTTTTCTATGAATTTAGTAACAATTTAACAACTCCACCTTCCTTAATATAATATCCACCACTCGGACTTTGATAATGAACTGTATCTCCCTCTCCTGAATATTCTATTTTAAACCCTTTTAATTCCTTTTTTGCATCTTCCAAACTCATTCCAACTACATCTGGTAACGTAACATATTTGGTATCCATCCAATTATACTCCTTTTCCATACCTTCTTTAGTTGGTTGAAAATCAAAAATAGAAATTGCTGATTGTAAAATACTTTTTGCAATTGGAGCTGAAACTGTACCACCATATTGAACCACTCCAACAGGATGATCTACCGCTACATAAACTACAATTTCTGGATCATTTGCAGGCATAAATCCCATAAAAGACAAAATATAATTTCCAGTCATATACACCCCATTTTGAACCTTTTGGGCAGTTCCAGTTTTTCCTCCAATGCGGTAATTTTCAATATAAGCATTTCTTCCTGAACCATGTGCCACTACACTTTCTAATGCATACCTTACCATACTACTTGCCTCTTCACTAATGACACTGCGAACAAATTTAGGGCTATTCATTTGAATAATCGAATTCGTTTCTGGTTCCAATAAACTACCTACAATATAAGGAGTATAAAGTTTCCCACCATTAATTGCAGCAGAAACAGCAGTCACTTGTTGAATTGGAGTCACACTAATTCCTTGACCAAAACTTGTAGTTGCAAGTTCTACTGGTCCCATATTTTCATTTTTAAATAAAATACCATTGCTCTCTCCATTTAAGTCTATACCAGTTTTACTTCCAAATCCAAACTTTCGGATATATCCCATGAGCGTATCCACTCCAAGTTTCTGCCCCATTGATACAAAACCTGGATTACAGGAATTCTCTACTACATTCAAATACTTTTGAGCTCCATGCCCTCCATGCTTCCAGCAATGAATGGTTGCTCCTTCCACATGAACAGAACCACTATCATAAAAATCATCTTCAAATAAATTAACAGTTTTTTCTTCCATACTTGCAGCAAGTGTCATTATTTTAAATGTTGACCCTGGCTCATAAGTCATCCAAATTGGTAAATTTCGATTAATAATTTCCGTCGAAGAAGTTTGATAATGATTGGAATCAAAACTTGGACGACTTGCCATTGCCAAAATCTCTCCCGTTTTTGGATTCATCGCCAAAATAAGAGCATGTTCCGCTTTATACTTACTCATGACATTATCCAGTTCCCGCTCTGCCGCAAGTTGTAAATCTAAATCAATGGTCAATTGCAAATTAATTCCATCTTGCGGTTCCTCATAAACTTCTGTTAACTCCAAGCGATTTCCTTTCCCATCCGAAAAATACTTAATTGCTCCATTTTCTCCAGTTAAATATTGATCATAAGATAGTTCTAATCCTGAAAGTCCTTGATTATCAATTCCAACATACCCCAAAACATGAGATAAAATATTACCATAAGGATAATATCGTTTACTCTCTTTTACCAAATAAACCCCATCCAAATTCAGTTCATCAATTTTCGCAGCAGTCTCATAATCTAGTTGTCTTCCCTCTGGATGTACTCGTTCAATACTCGTTTTCTTCGTTACATGACGATACATATCATTATAATCACTTTGTAAAATATCAGATAACTTTTTTGCTACTTCCTCGGCATTCACAATTTGGTTTGGAATAATAACCAAAGATGTCGTTGTAATATTTGTAGCCAAAACCTTTCCATTTCGATCAACAATCTCGCCCCGATCTGCAGTAATCGGAAGCTCACGACTCCACAAAGATTCTGCCAAAGTACTTAACTTCTTATATTGAAAAACTTGAATATAAAATACCCGTAACACAATTGCCATAAAAATAGCAAGTACTACTAAGAAAACAAACTTAATTCTCGTATGAACATCATTAAAAAACATAGAGCATCCCTCATAAAATGATATGAAAAATATTTATATTTAGAAACAAAAATGATATCCTCTTAAAACGGAATAAAAAAAGAAAAAAACAGAACAACTAATATGTTCCATTTCAAGTGAAAACTTTACTATAATTTTAACTTACGTTTGTTTAAAACGGATAAAATAAGGCTAATGATTCCAGAAATAA
>CAOWNX010000017.1 GCA_948552115.1 uncultured Bacilli bacterium | reverse complement strand
AATGAAAATAAAATTCATCCTTTAATTCTATCTTCTATATTTCATTATTATTTGGTATATATTCATCCATTTAGTGATGGTAATGGTAGAATGGCTAGATTAGGGTAAGTTTAATTTTAACTAATTAGAATTCAAAGTTTAAATATATTCCTATTGAAGAAGAAATATATTTAAATCAACAAAAATATTATGATTCTATTGCAGAGTGCCATGTTAATGGTAATGCGAATGTATTTATAGATTTTATGTTAATGTGTATTCACTCATCGTTAGAAAAAACTACTCAGAAAACTACCCAGAAAACAAAATTAAATAATAATCAATTAAAAATTATAGAGCTAATAAAAGAAAATCCTAAAGTTACAAGAAATGAACTTGCTAGTTTTTTAAATATTACATCTGATGGTGTTAAATATAATTTAAAAAAATTGGTTGATAATAATATAATTGAAAGAGTTGGACCAGATAATGGTGGATACTGGAGTATAAAAGTAGAAGATTGATAAATAAGGATGTTTTGATAATTATGAAAAGTTTAAAGAATAAATATTATTTCTGGAGACAGAAAAAAAGATATAAAAAATTTAAAAATTGTAGTTTGCCTTATCCTTTTTGGGATAAAAAACGGGATACTTTTGAATGGGTATATTTTGATGAATACAGACAAACTGGTTATGAAATACAGACAAACTTATATGAAGCGCTAGGAAATGTTTCTAGTAGTGGAGTTACATATCACTATGAAGCTTTAATGTATGGACGAAACGATCCAGAAGAAAAAGAAGCTAAGTATCAAATGATAGAGAGCCATTGTCATTCTTTTGATGAAATAGTAGGGTGTGTTTATAGATATCCAGAAACATTTTATATACCAGAGGATTGTTTAGAAGAGTATAGCAAATAAGAATTACGCTGTTTAAAGAAAATGCAAAGCTATTTCAAAGCGATTGGTTTACCAGATGAAAAGGAAAGTTCAGAAATTACGGCTTTAAATGAAAAATGGAAAGAAATTGATGATAAAAAAAGAAAAAATTTAAAAGATTATTTTTTTCTACTAAGCTACTCAAAAAGATGGGAAAAATTAAGAGAAAAAGAAAATCTAAAAAGATATGCTAACGAAAAATCATTATTGTATAGTGCTTACTATCCTCTTTATACTGATAAAAAAGGAATTGCTGAAGCTTATTTAAATGGTCAGAAAGATTATATTTTGAACCGAAAATATTCTTTTGATAAAAAAACACAAGTAGGTAAACGTTATATGGTAGTGAATCACGATAATGAATATTGTGGTACTTTAGAAGTTATTAGTGAAGAATTTATTCCTTTTAAAGAATTAAAAGCCGAAATGGTTGATTATAAACTTGCAGGTTATAAAACGTTTTTAGAATACAAAAAACATTTGTATCAAGATTATCAAGAAAGAGCAAAAATGTTTCAGGAAGAATTTACAGAAGAAAGTTTACTTACTTATTTAAAATGAAAACTTTAGAAAAATTTTAGGATTGAGAATAGTTTGTTATTCTCTTGGTTCTAAGGATAATTTAAACAATTATATTGATAAATTAAACCAAAAGAAATAATACAAGATAATCTAACACCAATTATGACAAATTTGGACACGAATCAAATGATTAGTAGATATGTATAAATAAAACGAAAAAGATAAAAATAAGAGCAGGGAAAACATATAGTGTTTCCTTGTTTTGCTTTAAAATAAGTGTTAGAATATATCATTAGAAATTGGCTGATATCGTTTAGTGTTATTTGGTGTTATTTAATAAATTTGTGACCGACATTCGTGTCCAAGCAAAAAAGTCAGATTTTTTGAACTTGAAAAACGAGTTAGGACACGAATTTTTGAAATCAGGACCCGAATTTTCAGGTTGATAGTAGTCGTAATGAGGAGGAAGAATATGTTCAAATTAGTATCAAAATATAAACCATCTGGAGATCAACCAAAAGCGATAGATGAATTAGTAAAGGGAATCAAAGAAGGCAAAAAAGAACAAGTATTACTAGGAGCTACAGGTACTGGAAAAACGTTTACCATGGCAAATGTCATAAAGAGTGTAAATAAACCTACACTTATCCTAGCTCACAATAAGACATTAGCAGGACAACTCTATGCAGAAATGAAAGAATTGTTCCCAAACAATCACGTAGAGTATTTTGTTTCCTACTACGATTATTACCAACCAGAAGCTTATGTACCAAGTAGTGATACTTATATTGAAAAGGATTCTTCCATCAATGATGAAATAGATGAACTAAGACATGCTGCAACCAGTGCTTTGATCAATCATAATGACGTCATAGTAGTTTCCAGTGTATCTTGTATTTATGGAATTGGAGAAAAAGAAGAATATAAAAACAAAATGTTAATTCTTTCATTAAACGATTCCGTAAAACGTAATGTTATTATCAATAAATTAATTGATATGACCTATGAACGAAGTGATATTGACTTCCATCGAGGAACATTCCGAGTAAGAGGAGACATTATCGATATTATTCCAGTAAATGAACATGCAAATGGAACCAGAATTGAACTATTTGGCGATACTGTAGAACGATTATGTACCTTTGACCCTGTAACTGGTGCAATCATTACAGAAAAAAGAAGTATAACCATCTCTCCAGCCAGTCACTTTGTAACAAGTGATGAAAAAATGCAAGAAGCCATTCATCGAATAGAAAAAGAATTAGAAGAACGACTAGAAGAATTGAAAAGTCAAAATAAACTACTAGAAGAACAAAGACTACGAGAAAGAACCAATTATGATATCGAAATGCTAAAAGAAACAGGATTTTGTAGTGGAGTGGAAAATTACTCTCGCCATCTAGCGTTACGAGGTGAAGGAGAAACGCCAAGTTGTCTAATTGATTTCTTTCCGAAAGATTTCTTACTCATAGTTGATGAATCCCATGTAACACTTCCACAAGTAAGAGGAATGTACAATGGAGACCGCATGCGAAAACAAACCCTTGTCGACTATGGATTTCGCTTGCCGAGCGCCCTAGACAATCGTCCTTTAAGATTTGAAGAATTTGAAGAAAAAATCAATCAAGCAATTTATGTATCAGCAACACCTGGAGATTACGAAATGGAAAAAGTATCGAATGAGGTCGTAGAACAAGTAATACGTCCAACTGGACTTTTAGATCCAACCATTGAAATCAAGCCAAGTCTTGGGCAAATTGATGATATCATTAGTGAAATAGAAAAACGTATCGAAAAAAATGAACGCGTATTAATCACAACATTAACCATACGAATGAGTGAAGAGCTAACCAACTATTTAAAAGAAATGAACATAAAAGTTGCTTATCTTCATAACGAAGTAAAAACCCTTGAACGATTAAAAATCATTCATGATTTACGTGCTGGTGTATATGATTGTATTGTAGGAATTAACCTTTTAAGAGAAGGAATTGATATCCCAGAAGTAAGTTTAATTTGCATATTAGATGCAGACAAACAAGGATTCCTTCGTAGCAGTAGAAGTTTAATTCAAACTATTGGAAGATGTGCAAGAAATGCGAATGGGCATGTAATCATGTATGCTGATAGTTACTCTGAAGCAATGGAAATTGCCATTACTGAAACCAAACGAAGAAGAGAAATTCAAGAAAACTACAACAAAGAACATAACATCATTCCAAAAACAATCATCAAACAAATCAAAGATGTTGTAACAAATGAAGTAAAATCTGATAAAAAATCTCCAAAAATGAGTAAAAAAGAAAAAATGGATATGATTACTCGTGTAGAAGAAGAAATGAAATTAGCTGCCAAAAATCTCGATTTTGAAAAAGCAATGGAACTACGAGACATATTATTTGAAATGAAAAGTGAAACATAGAATAACAAAAAACATGATTTTTTTTCATCTTTGTGATATACTAAAAAACAAAAAAAGTGAGGTAATATAAATGGAATCCGTATTTATTTTTGGACATAAAAATCCTGATACTGATAGTGTATGTGCAAGCATCAGCTTATCTTATTTAAAAAACAAATTAGGATTTAATACTGTTCCAAGAGTCCTTGGACATATCAATTCAGAAAGTAAGTTTGTATTAAACTATTTTAATGTAAAAGAACCAGAATATTTAAACAATGTAAAAGTTCAATTGCGAAATATCGAATACAACAAAGACATATGTATCGAAGAAAATACATCGGTCATAGATGCAATGCACTTTATGCAAGATAAAGGAGCAACAGCATTACCGATAGTAGATGCTTCCAAAAAATTAATTGGCTTTGTCACATTAAAAGAAATAGCAACATTATTCATCAAAGGAGAAAAAGAACAATTAAAGACATCTTATCAAAATATTATTTCTGCATTAAATGGAACTGAAATTTTAAAATTTGATGATGAAATTGAAGGCGAAGTATTGATTGGAAGTTATCAAAGCCAAACATTCTTTGATGAAGTAGATTTAAAAGAGTCAAATATTTTAATTATAGGAGACCGATTCAAAGTATTAAATTATGCCATCGACTCCAAAGTAAAACTAATTATTATTACTGGAAATCACGATTTATCAGAAGATTTAATAGAAAAAGCCAAAGAAAATAAAGTGAATATCATTAAAACAAACTTAAATACATTTCAAACGGGAAACGCGATTACTTACAGTAATTATATAAAAACAATTATTATCAATACAACACCTACCATTGTAGCAAATTCAGATTATCGTACAGAGTTTATTGATTTAGCAAATAAAATTGGACATACCAATTATCCAGTAATCAACAATCAAAAAGAATGTGTTGGACTAATTAAAATTACAGATGTAGATAAGTATTCCAAACAAAAAGTTATTTTAGTAGACCACAATAGTTTAGAACAAAGTGTTACAGGAATTGAAGAAGCAGAAATTGAAGAAATTATCGATCATCATAACCTTGGAGCCATTGGTACATCCATTCCGATTAATTTTCGTTCTATGCCAGTAGGATGTACTTGTACCATTATTTTCAAAATGTATCAAGAAGCAGAAATTGAAATTCCAAAAGAAATGGCTGGAATCATGCTCTCAGCAATCCTCTCTGACACATTAATCTTTAAAAGTCCAACTACTACTGAAAGCGATAAAATTGCTGCCGAAGAACTTTCTAAAATTGCTGGAGTAGAAATTGAAGCATATGGAAGACAAATGCTTACCGAAGCAAGTTCGATAAAAGGAATGTCAATCGAAGAAGTATTCTATCAAGACTTCAAATCCTATAAAGTTGGAAATACGACCCTTGGCATCAGTCAAATTATTACTATGGATTTTGAAAATATCAAAAAGAACTTACAAGATTATGTTGATAAATTAGACGAAATAGCTAAAGGAGAATATGGAGTGGTAACACTTTTTGTAACAGATGTTATCAGTAATGGATCCTATGTTCTATTTAATACAAGTTCAAAAGATATTGTTGCAGATAGTTTCAATATTCCTAATATCGAAGAAGGAGCATTTATTAAAGATTTAGTTTCTAGAAAAAAACAAATGTTACCAAACCTAATGGAAACGCTCGAAAAAAGATCATAACATGGTCTTTTTTATTTTTGAAAAAATGGGATATAATAAAATAGGTGATAACATGCGTGCATTAATTACAGGAGCTAGTAGTGGAATAGGAAGAGAAATGGCCTATTATCTAGGGACCTTAGGATACGATTTAATCTTAGTAGCTAGAAGAAAAAAAGAATTAGAAAAAATCAAAAAACAAATACCAACCAATGTAGAAATATATGCTTACGATTTACAAAAGACTGAAAACGTTTTCCAGTTATATCAACAAGTAAAAGAAAAAAAGATAGATTTCTTAATCAATAATGCAGGATTTGGATTATTTGGAGAATTTGATAAAACAGACTTAGAACGAGAACTAGAAATGATTGACTTAAATATAAAAACATATCACATTCTAACAAAATTATTTTTAAAAGATTTTCAAGACAGACAATCGGGAAGAATTCTAAATGTAGCCTCTGCATCAGGATTTTTATCAGGCCCACGGTTAAGTACTTACTATGCAACAAAAAATTATGTTGCCAAATTAAGTTTAGCGATTCATGAAGAGCTTCGGCATCAAAAAAGTAAAGTACACATTAGTGTGTTATGTCCTGGTCCAGTATCCACAGAATTCAATCAAGTTGCTCATGGTATATTTCATATACCTTCCATATCTGCAAAAAAAGTAGCAAGATATGCAATTGATAAATCTTTAAAAAACAAAGTAATCATTATCCCCTCACTTGCTACAAAATTAGGACTATTCTTCAATCGTTTTATCTCATGGAGTTTATCAGCAAAAATAATTTATCACATCCAGGAACGAAAAAATGTCTAGTAAGAAATTGTAAGCATGTTCTTTCTAAGAAAAATGTGTTAAAATACTCTCAAGAAAAAGTCTTGAGGTGAAAAGATGAAAAAAAACAAAGGCCTTTATTTGCTAATTGCTTTTATCGGTGTCATTTTAACGATGTTTTTTGTTTTATTTTTCATGCATGAAAGAACACTTGAAAATGGCATATTATTTAAAGTATCCTTTGAATATGAAAATGCCAAAAATATTACTTACAATTTTTATAATCAAAATGGAAAAATTGGCAAAGTGGAAAATTGGGAAAATTATGAAACATCCTATCTCTTAGAAAAAACGGATTACAACTCTGTAAAATTATTAAGAAAACTAATTAAAGGAAAAGCGACGCAGAAAGAACCTTCCAAAGAAGAAGGAATCACAATTTACAATGGTCAAAATAAAAAATATTATTTCTTATCTTTTGACAGTGAAGAAGCTTCCTATTTATCTAGTCTAATCATAGATGGTTACATTCACGCAGAATTAAAACGAACGACTGGGAAAACCATTTCGAACGAAATTTACTTATATGAAAAAGAGGATGGACTAAATTGGACAAAAGATGGTAGTGTCAGTAGAATTATAAATACCTATGTCTGTGAAGTAGAGGATTGTAAATATTTATATGTTGATAAAGAATACGAAACCGTTTTGTATGATAAAGTAAATTACTATTACAATTATATGTCAAAAGAAAAAGAAGCAATTAACACCTCAGAAAAAATTAATCAAATCGAATTTGTAAAATGGGAAGGAAAAATCATTGGCATCAACTTACAAAACGAAGAAGGAAAGACTTGTTATTATGATTTGTCAAAAAAAGAATGTATAACCGAATTTGATTTTCATAAAATAAAACGAATAAATAATGATTTATTAGTGCTTCAAAAAGAAACGAAAAAAGAAAATGGTATACTTTACGAATTAATCGTGTTGAATCGTTGGAATAAGGAAACAATTTGGAAAACAGAATTCATAGATCAAACAAATCTAGAATTTGAAATCGAGCAAAAAGAAAGCAATTACCTACTAAAACGTATCAATAAAAAAGAAGAAACCTATCAATTATTAAATGAATCAGGTAAGACTATTTTACCAAAATTTGTTGAAGAATTAGAATTGGATGAAGAAAAAAATATCATAATCAAAACACAAGAAAATAATCAACCAATCTATGAATTATATTCCCAAGAAGGAGAATTTTTAAAGAAAAGTGTAACCAAAGAAGAACTAAAAGAAAAAGAAAAAAACAAAGAACCAAATCAATAAAGGTTCTTTTTTTTGCAGCTTGACATACAAACACATGTATGCTATATTAAACGGTATGAAATCCAAGATTGTTGGAAAAATAATGGTTGAGGTGGATTATGGATAAAATTGTTATCAAAGGTGCAAGAGAAAATAACTTAAAAAATATTAATATTGAAATACCAAAAAATAAATTGGTAGTCATGACAGGAGTATCTGGTTCTGGAAAAAGTAGTCTAGCCTTTGATACCATTTATGCCGAAGGACAAAGAAGATATGTAGAAAGTTTAAGTGCTTATGCAAGACAATTTATTGGAAATACAGAAAAACCAGATGTAGATTCCATAGAAGGATTATCTCCAAGTATATCCATCGACCAAAAAACAACCAACAAAAACCCACGAAGTACCGTAGGAACCATAACGGAAATTTATGATTTTCTAAGACTACTATTTGCAAGAATTGGAACACCTTATTGTCCAAATCATCATATTCCTATCATGTCACAAAGCATTGATGAAATGACAGATAAAGTCATGTTGATGGGAATAGGTACCAAAATAGAAATTCTTGCACCCATCGTTCGAGGAGAAAAAGGAACCCATAAAGATTTATTTGATACATTAAGAACCGATGGATATTCGAGAGTACGAGTAAATGGTAAAATTTATGGACTAGAGGAAGACATTCAATTAGAAAAAAATGTCAAAGATAATATTGAAGTTGTAATTGACCGAGTAGTGCTAGAGGAAACAGAACGTTCTCGTGTCTTTGAAGCAATTGAAACAAGTACAAAGTTAGCAAATGGAAAAGTTTTAATTCATGATTTATCTGGAGAAGAGATTTTAATGAGTGAAAATTATGCTTGTTTAGAGTGCAACTATTCTATTGGAGAACTAGAGCCAAGAATGTTTTCTTTTAATTCTCCATATGGAGCTTGTGAAGAATGTAAAGGATTGGGAACTAAATTAAAAATCAGTGAAAGTTTAATTATTCCAAATAAAGAGAAAAGTTTAAACGAAGGAGCAATCGTTGCCTATAATCTAGATAATAACATTCATAGCACAACAATTGCAGCAGTTTGCGAAAAATATGGAATTGATATGGATAAGCCAATCAAAGAGATTCCAAAGAAAAAATTAGAAATCATTTTATATGGTACCCCAGATCCTGTTGAAATCAAATATGTTGCGAAAAATGGAAATGTTCGTTACACCAAAGATTATTATGAAGGAGTTATCAACAACTTAGAACGTAGATATATGGAAACGTCAAGTGCTTGGGTAAGAGAATGGTTAGAAACATTCATGGTAGAACAAGACTGTGGATCTTGTCACGGATCTCGTTTACAAGATAGTATTCTTTCTGTTTACATCAACAAAAAAAATATTTACGATATGTGTAAAATGAGTATTAAAGACTTGTCAACATTTCTAAAAAATTTAAAACTATCCAAAGAAAAAGAAGAAATCAGTCGTCTTTTATTAAAAGAAATAGATAATCGATTAGAATTTTTACAAAATGTTGGACTAGAATATTTAACGCTAAATCGAAAAGCAGGAACTCTTTCGGGTGGGGAAAGTCAACGAATTCGCTTGGCTACGCAAATCGGAAGTAAACTATCTGGAGTACTTTACGTACTAGACGAACCAAGTATTGGATTACATCAAAGAGATAATGAAAAATTAATTAAATCATTACAAGAAATGCGAGATTTAGGAAATACTCTTATCGTAGTAGAACATGATACCGATACCATGTTAGCAAGTGACTTTTTAGTGGATATTGGTCCAGGTGCTGGAACCAATGGTGGAAATGTCGTCGCATGTGGGACGCCAGAAGAAGTTATGAACAATCCAAAAAGTTTAACTGGAAAATATTTATCTGGAAAAGAAAAAATTGAAGTACCAAAAACGAGAAGAAAAGGAAATGGATTATTCTTAGAAGTTCAGAAAGCAGAAGAAAATAATTTGAAAAAAGTAAATGTAAAATTTCCTCTTGGAAAATTTATATGTGTCACTGGAGTATCTGGTTCTGGGAAAAGTACATTAGTAAATGAAATATTATATAAGACCGTAGCACAAAAATTATATCGTTCCAAAGAAATTCCTGGAAAATGTAAAGCGGTAAAAGGATTAGAAAATATTGATAAAGTAGTCATGATTACCCAAGATGCTATTGGAAGAACACCAAGAAGTAATCCTGCAACCTATATTGGTGTTTTCGATGATATTCGAGATTTATTCGCTACTACCAGAGAAAGTAAAATGCGTGGTTATGAGAAAGGAAGATTTTCCTTTAATGTAAAAGGTGGACGTTGTGAAGCTTGTTGGGGAGATGGTGTAAAGAAAATTGAAATGCATTTCTTGCCAGATGTATATGTTCCTTGTGATGTATGTAAAGGACGTCGTT
>CAOWNX010000016.1:10039-10277 GCA_948552115.1 uncultured Bacilli bacterium | reverse complement strand
GGAAAGTAACTATAATTGCTTCTTATTTAAAAGATTATGATGAAGAGAAGCCAATTGCCAATTTTACTTATACACGAGAGAATGGAAAACTAATGATTGATGCGAGTAGTTCGGCAGATCATGATTCTAATATTATAAAATATTATTATAGTTTAGATGGAGAAAATTTTATTGAAAGTACAGAGAGTAGTTATACATTTGAAGAGGCAATCGAATATGGATTGGGAATTGAATATAT
>CAOWNX010000016.1:6238-10025 GCA_948552115.1 uncultured Bacilli bacterium | reverse complement strand
CGTCTTTGAAAGAGATATATGTGAAAGTCGAAGATTCTTTTCGAAATATGAGTGATGTGGTAAGGAAGAATGTTCAAGAGCTCATCTATGATGAAACGATTGATAATAATTTAAGATATATTGGAAGTGATCCGAATAATTATGTATCTTTTAATAATGAGGTATGGAGAGTAATTGGAGTTATGAATCATATTGATGATGGAACAGGTAAGAAAGAATCTCGAATTAAATTAATTCGTAGTGAAACAATGGGAAAGGTTATTTGGGATTATAAAGATGGTTCAAATTATGGAACTGGAATTAATGAATGGAGTAATGCTACAGGACGAACTAGTTTACAAAATTTTTATATTAATCGTGTTAATTCTATATCTAAATCTTTTGTATCAAATGCAGTTTGGCATACTGGTACGAATGGATATCATGATCCAAATAATATATTAACGAAAGATTTTTATCAGTTTGAACGAAGTACCAATACGGGAAAAATATGTAGTGGTGGACAATTTTGTACAGATAGTGTTTCTAGAACTACAAAAGTTGTGGATGTAGTTGGATTACTTTATCCGAGTGATTTTGGGTATGCAACAGCTGGTGGTATTTCTATGAATCGAGAAAAGTGTCTTGATACATTACTTACTGGTTGGAATAATGCATTGGAATGTGTTCATGGAGTCTGGCTTTCTAATGTTCAGTGGACGATTATGCCTATGGCAGAGTCAACACATGCGCAATATGTTTATCATATTAATAATGGAGTTGGTGGTGCTGGTAGCGGTTATCGAGAAGGTATCCATATGTATCCTAGTGTTTATTTGAAAAGCAATGTTCAATTTATTGGTGGTAGTGGAAGTAAAGAAAATCCTTTTGTTTTAGGTCTTTGAACTATTTGATGTAAAAAAATATATATTTTGACAATTTCTTAATGTAAAACGTGATATAATTTTTATGTAAAGGAGAATAAGAAATGTCAATTATTAAAGATGTTTATGCAAGAGAGGTTTTAGACTCTCGAGGAAATCCTACTGTAGAAGTAGAAGTTATTACAGAATGTGGAGATTTTGGACGTGCTATTGTTCCTAGTGGAGCATCAACAGGAGAGCGAGAAGCATTAGAGCTTCGTGATGGGGATAAGTCTCGTTATCTTGGAAAGGGAGTGTTAACTGCTGTATCCAATGTTAATGATGTGTTAAGTAAGATTGTAATTGGTATGGATGTTACGGATCAAGTAGGAATTGATAAGGCTTTGATTGAAGCAGATGGAACCCAAGATAAATCAAAGTATGGAGCAAATGCTATATTAGGAATTAGTCTTGCAGTGGCTCAAGCTGCTAGTAATCATTATGGAATGAGTTTGTATCGTTATTTGGGTGGATTTAATTCGAAAACGTTACCTGTTCCCATGATGAATGTTTTAAATGGTGGAGCACATGCAGATAGTTCTGTTGATTTTCAAGAGTTTATGATTATGCCAGTGGGAGCAGAATCAATTCGTGAAGCAGTGCGCATGGGCTCTGAAGTATTTCACACATTAAAGAATGTATTAAAGGAAATGGGTCAAGTTACAGCAGTAGGTGATGAAGGAGGATTTGCTCCAAATTTAGAAAATAATGAAGCACCTTTGAAGTGTTTGGTAAAAGCCATTGAACAAGCTGGATATGTACCTGGTGAAGATATTTGCATTGCAATGGATGTGGCAGCAAGTGAGTTTTACAATCCTGATACGAAAATGTATGATTTAGTAAAGAGTGGTGAAGGCTCTAAATCTAGTGATGAAATGATTGATTGGTATGAAGACTTGGTAGAGAAATATCCAATTATTTCGATTGAAGATGGTCTTGGAGAACGTGACTGGGATGGATGGAAGAAATTTACAGATCGTCTTGGAAATAAAATCCAAATTGTTGGAGATGATTTGTTTGTTACGAATACTGAAATTTTAAGAGAAGGAATTCAAAAAGGTATTGCCAATTCGATATTAATTAAATTGAATCAAATTGGAACTTTAACAGAAACCTTTGAAGCAATGGAGCTTGCTCGGAGTCATGGTTATACTGCTGTTGTTTCTCATCGTTCTGGGGAAACAGAGGATACTACGATTGCAGATGTAGCGGTTGCTTTTAATGCGGGACAAATTAAAACAGGTTCTTTATCAAGAAGTGAGCGAATTGCCAAATATAATCAATTAATGCGTATTGAAGAAGAATTGGGTAGTGATGCAAACTATCCACAAAAGTCTGCTTTTTATAATATTTATAAAAATTAGAATGAGAATAGGTAGTTTTGAATGAAACTGCTTATTTTTTTGACTAATTTAAAGTGAAATTAAAATTAAACGTATTAACGAAACTTTTAAAGTTCTTTTTGTTACAGGTCCAAGATAGGTAGGTAAAACAACTTTGTTGAAATATTTAAAAGAACTAGAAATGGAATATGTTACATTGGATGATAAAGTATTGAGAGAACAAGCTAAGAAAGAACGATACTGGGTTGTGTTCTTAAACTTTTGTAGTTAGTGAAATTATTAAGTCTTATCAAGCTCAAGGGATTCATCCAAATATTTCTTATTATCAAGATAATAAAATTTATCCGTTTGAAATAAAAAAGACAGTGAATCCAACAAAGGATATGATTCGAAATTTTAGGAAACTAAAAGGCAGTAGAGAAATTGGTGTGGATGGAATTATATGTCTTTATGATAATTTAATGAAATTAGATGAAAATAATTTTATTCCAATTTCTTCTGTCATTCATGCAAAAAAGAATCATAATATATAATTTTTTCTTGCATAATTTTTATTTTTTATCTATAATTTTTATTAAGCAAATGAAAAAAGAGTAGTAATTAAAGTATCTTTTTTAAGAGAGTTTATGGTGCTGAGAATAAACAAAAGGACTTTTATGAACTTGCTTTTGGATGTGATGGAGTGATTTTCCTTATCAAATTTAGAGCTAGTAAAACTAGGAATTAAGGTGGTACCACGAGCAATTCGTCCTTATGGATGGGTTGCTCTTTTTTTAGAAAGGAATGGTTTTTATGGACAAAATTATGGCATCATTTTTATGGTTTGGAATTTTCTTCCTTTTGGTTTTTGTTGTTTATTTTTTCTTGTTGCGTTTTAAAATGAAAAAAAATAAAGTCAATCGTATTGGAGAAATTTCTTATTTGATTCAAAAATTTCGATTGGATTCTAAAAAATTAAATTATTGGAAATTATTGATTCCGATTAGTTTGATTAATTCTTTTATTATTTCGTTTGTGGCATCGTTTGTAATGTTAATTCCTCTTAATATGATTTGGCAATTTGTTATAGGTTTTGCAATGTTACTTGCTCTTATTTATTCATTTTATGAAATATATGGAAGACATTTGGCAAAAAAATATAAGAAAGATTAAGGTGATTTTTATGGATTATAAAAGTATTGAAAAAAAATGGCAAAAGAAATGGGAAGAAAAGGGAATTTATCGATTTGATAAAAATTCTAAAAAACCAAAGTTATATGCTCTTGAAATGTTTAGTTATCCAAGTGGTGCAAAGCTTCATTTGGGTCATTGGTATAATTTTGGAGTCAGTGATACATGGGCTCGTTATAAAAAAATGACAGGTTATAATTTATTTCATCCAATGGGATTTGATGCTTTTGGTTTGCCAGCTGAAAATTATGCAATAAAAACTGGCATTCATCCTTCTATTTCGACGGAAAAGAATATTGAAACGATGGAAGGACAACTTAAAAGTATTGGAGGTTCTTGGGATTGGAGTCATGAAGTTGTAACATGTCGAGA
>CAOWNX010000016.1:2933-6228 GCA_948552115.1 uncultured Bacilli bacterium | reverse complement strand
ATAAGTGGACACAGTGGATGTTTTTAGAATTATATAAGCATGGACTTGCTTATAAAAAAGAAGCTCCTGTCAATTTTTGTCCTTCTTGTAATACGGTATTAGCGAATGAACAAGTGGTACAAGGAGAATGTGAACGATGTGGTTCGGTTGTTGTAAGAAAGAATATGAGTCAGTGGTTTTTTAAAATTACAGATTATGCAGAGGAATTGCTTACTGGATTAGATTCTTTAGATTGGCCAGAGCGAACGAAAACGTTGCAACGAAATTGGATTGGTAAGAGTAATGGAGCGTATGTTACCTTTCAACTTGAGAATCGTGATTTAAGTTTTGAAGTATTTACAACACGAGCTGATACGTTATTTGGATGTACTTATTGCGTACTTGCACCCGAACATGAATTAGTTGATCAAATTACAACTCCAGAGCATTTGGAAGAAGTGAAAAATTATCAATTATTTGCTTCGAAGCAAAGTGAGATTGAACGAACAAACACTGTAAAAGAAAAAACAGGTGTATTTACTGGAGCTTATGCAATTAATCCTGTTAATGGTAATCGAGTACCAATTTGGATTAGTGATTATGTTCTTGCAAGTTATGGAACGGGTTCGATTATGGCTGTTCCAGCTCATGATGAACGAGATTTTGATTTTGCAAAAAAATTTGATTTACCAATTATTCCAGTACTTGCTCCACTTTATACGGATGATAATCCTCCACGTGAAGGAAAGAAGAATACAAAACGTAATACTGTTATTGTAGTAGCTCGTTATGAAGATGAGTATTTGTGTGTAAAATATAAGAAATTTAATTGGCAAACGTTTATTATGGGAGGAATTGAAGCTGGGGAAGATGTTATTACTGCTTCAAAACGTGAGTTAGAAGAAGAAACGGGTTATTATGATATTTCATCTATTCGCGTGATACCTTTCATGTATCAAGATTCTTTTTATGCAGCTCATAAGGATGTGAACCGTTTGACTACTAATACGATTGTTGAAGTTGTTTTGAAGAGTAAGAAACATCATGATCTAGCAGAAGAAGAACAAGCAATTCAAGAACCTGTTTGGGTGAATCATTCTGAACTTTCTTCTTGGATTAGTATTGGTTCTCATAAGATAGTTTGTGAATATTTAGAGCATGAACATGCTTTTGTAGAAGATGGTGTCCATGTCAATTCTGAATTTTTAGATGGTCTTAATAAGGAAGAAGCATTAAAGTGCATGTATGAGTGGTTAGAAAGTCATAAGGTTGGTAAGAAAACAACAACTTATAAACTTCGTGATTGGCTTGTTTCTCGTCAGCGTTATTGGGGTGCTCCAATTCCAATTGTTTATTGTGATACTTGTGGAATTGTTCCAGTCGAAGAATGCGCTTTACCAGTTGTTTTACCGATGGATGTAGAGTTTCGTCCAGATGGGGAAAGTCCTTTAAAACGGTGTGAAGAGTTTGTTAATACGACTTGTCCACATTGTGGAAAACCAGCCCAAAGAGAAGTGGACACTTTAGATACTTTTGTATGTTCTAGTTGGTATTATTTACGGTATATCGATTCTTTTAATGCTAATCAACCATTTGATTCAAATTTAGTTAATCAATTTTTGCCAGTGGATAAGTATGTTGGAGGAATTGAACATGCTTGTATGCATTTGTTGTATGCTAGATTCTTTACGAAAGCTTTACGGGATATGGGATATTTGAATTTTGATGAACCTTTTACTTCTTTGGTACATCAAGGTCTTATTTTGGGACCAGATGGGGAAAAAATGAGTAAGAGTCGTGGAAATACGGTTTCTCCTGATGAATATGTAGAAGAGTATGGTGCAGATGTTTTACGAGGATATTTGATGTTTGGATTCAATTATATTGAAGGTGGTCCATGGACAGATGATGGAATTCGTTCGATTCATCGATTCTATGCAAAAGTAGAACGTCTGGTATCGCATCGGAGTGAAGAAGAAAAGGTATATGATGATGTTGAACGCGTTTTACATAAAACGATTCAAGCTGTTCGTACAGATATTGATAAGTTTCAATTTAATACTTGTATTTCTAGAATCATGGAGTATACGAATGCTTTGGTTAAGATTGAAGATATTGGAATACCAAAATATTATATTGAGCAATTGTTGTTATTGCTTGCTCCATTTGCACCCCATATTACAGAAGAACTGTGGTGTGTTATTGGTAATGAATTTAGTATTCATGAATGTGATTATCCAAATTATGATGAATTGAAAGTGAAAGAATCTGATATTACGATTGGTGTACAAGTGAATGGAAAGTTACGTAGTGAAGTTACTGTGGCTGTAGATGAGAGTGAAGATGTCATTTTAGAACAAGTAATGAAGGATGAAAAAATTCAAAAATATTTGGAAGGAAATACGTTAGTTAAAAGTATTATTATTCCTAATAAAATTGTTAATTTAATTATTCGTTAGACATATGGTTATCATATGTCTTTTTTTGGCATATTTTTCTTGTTATTATTTTCTTTTTTTTCTTCTTGGTATATAATGATGGAAAGATAAAGAGGTGGGAAAAGTGATAAAAAAAACAAAAGATTTAACGAAACAACCTTTTTTTATTCTAACTGGAGTTGTTTGTATTGTTTTACTCTTTGTTGTTATTTTTGTTCTTTTTCGCATTTCTAAACGTAATAATTTAAGGAGATTTTTAAAAAATGATGTGGAGATAGAGCTTGGTACGAATTTATCCATTGATCATTTTTTGAATGAATCTGTGGATAAAGCTTATATTGATACGAACTTGAATACGTTAGATTCGGTTGGCGTTTATAAGGTTAAGATAAAAGTTCAAGGAGAGACTTTTTATAGTAATTTGAAAGTTATTGATACGAAAAATCCTTATTTGGAGGTACGAAATTTAACGATTTATTCGAATGAAGATTTGCCCGAAGCCCAAGATTTTATTGTAAGTATTAATGAATTATCGGATTATATGATTGAGCCAGTTGAAATTGTGAATCAAGAAGGAGATCAGGAAGTAATGGTACGTGTTCGAGATATTTCTGGAAACTTTACAGAGCAACGAGCGGTTTTAACCATTTTATCGTCAGAGGAAGGTGTGGTTTTTCAGGGAATTACACCAATTGAAATAGAAATTGGTCAGGATGTTGATATTTTAGCAGGTGTCCGTGCCATGACACGAAATATGGAAGAAGTTTCTTTTTTTGTTGATGATTCCAATGTGAATTATTCTCAAAACGGAACTTATGAGATATACTATGCTGCAGAAGATAGTTTTGGAAATAAAACTTCGGTAAAAAGACCTGTTA
>CAOWNX010000016.1:0-2923 GCA_948552115.1 uncultured Bacilli bacterium | reverse complement strand
CGTATTTATCAAATTAAAAATTTTTCGACTGTGAATGATGATACTACTTTGGATAGTTCTCTTCTTTCATTTTATCGTTTATTACATTTTTATCATTTAGATATTTCGATGGATACTTTAATTACTGGTATTAAGAAAGGTTCTTCTTTGTTTTTAGATCACCATCGATTGTATGGTGGGGATCCAGAGGTAGAGTATGTTGGAAATCCGAAGGATAGTAGTGGTTATGGTGTTTATCAGAAGCCTTTGGTAGAGTTTGCACAAAGTTTTGATTTAGATGTTTTGGATTATACTGGACATTCTTTGGATGAGGTTTTGCAGCAAGTGAAATCTGGAATTCCAGTTCAGACATGGGTAACAAAAGATTTGGAAACTCCCATTTCTAATTATTCTTGGTATGTTTTTGATCGGCGAATTGATTGGTATGAAAATATGCAAAGTGTTGTAATTGTGGGGTATAGTTCTGAAAATGTTTATGTTTCTGTTCCAAATTCTTCGGAAATTAAAGAATATCAAAGGAATCGTTTTGAGGAAGTATTTGATATTTTGGGGAAACGTTCTATCTTTTTAAAAAAATAATTTGAGTTAGGAGGATCGATATGAAAAAAATAGGATTTCTTATTTTGGGAATTTTAGTAGTTGATGTTTATTTTATTTATCGTCATGTTTCAACGATTCAAGATAATCAACTTCAAAAATTAAATGTCGATTCTGCTTTGGTAAATGATTTATATTCTAAAGTTAATCCGAGTGAAGATGCAACTGTTTTAAAAGGAATTTATAGGGAAGAAAAAATTCAAAATCAATATATTATTGCAGTTGGAATTGCAAATTATTTGAAAGAAAATCAATTGCAAAGTCCAGCGTTTATTTCTTCTCGTGATGTTGAGAGGATGGTTCATCGAGTTTTTGGATATGATGTTACTTTTACTCATGAAGATGCACTTTTACTTAGTGCTGGTGTGTGTGGATATCAATATGATGAGGACCTAAAACGTTATGAAACTATGGGAGAATGTGAAGGAAATACACAGGAAAAGTTTTATCGTAAAATTATTTCTGCAGAACAAACTGGAGATTGGATTTTACTTACGGAAAAATCAATTTATTTTTATGATGATTGGAATGATAAATATAGTAAGAAGTTTGTTTATAATGGTTTTGATCGCGAAGAGGTGCTTGATTATTTTGAGACTTTAAGTTATGAGCAAATTCCTATTTCGATTGATAATTATTTGAATGATGCTACTACTTATGTGTATTATTTTCGCTTAAAAAATGGAGAATATATTTTTAAGGGAATGGAAAAGTTAGAATAGCAAAAATTTTTTCCATTGAATTTAATAAAAAGTGGTATAATAGAGACATTTTATTTTTAGAATAAAATTAGAGGAATTTTTCATGAATGAATTAGAGCAAATTATTATTTTTATTGAAAAGCAATATAAATTATTAAACCAATTATGGAAAAAAGATAAAAATTATTATTCTTTTAACATGCAAACTTCTTATGTGAAAGATGTTTATGATAATGAAGCACTTTTTAATGGTATTTTATTCTATCGTAGTTTTATTCGAAAATGTTCCAATGACTTTGTGATTCAAGTTTCTAAACTTCCTTTTACTTGTTCTGTTAGCACCCGTATTAAAACATTAAATTCTATTCAATTTAAAATAGTAAATTATATTGCAAATCACGAAAATGGAAAAATTCCTGCTAAAAAGTGTATCAATGATATTTTAGGAATACGTGTTATTTTAAATGATGAAGAGGAATATTCTAGTATTTTAGATTTTTTAAAATCAAGTTTTCCTCATTTAAAGATAATTTTTTCCCATCATGGGGATTATCAAGCTATTCATGTTTATTTTGGAAATGAACTTAATACCAATTTTCAATGGGAACTTCAAGTGTGGATTAAAAAATATGAAGAAATAAATTATGAATCACATTCTAAATATAAGCAATCTTATACAAAATGGGAAAAAGAAAATAAATAATAAGGAGGTTTTTTATGATAAAGCATTATATTATTTTAGGAAGTGCTTATTCTATTGGTAAGAGAATAGCATTACATTATTATGGTACAGATTTATCTATGGATAAAATAAAAAAAGATTTGGAATCTATTTGTCAAGTTTGTGGAGAAGACGTTTCTATTTCTACTCATTATGTTCAAACAGAGGCTGAAAGTTGGTCTTCTGTAATTCGATTGGATAAGTTTTTTGAAAATGTAAAAGTAGTTTCTGATTTAAATGATTATATTGAGTTATTAAAAAGAGATAGAAATTTGATTGGATTAGATATTGCAAAATATATTTTAACAAAAATTTCTTGTACCCATTTAAAATTAGAAAAATTAACTTATTTATGTTATGCGGATTATTTGTGTCAAGAGGGAGAAAAATTATTTGATGATAATATTTATGCTTATAAATTAGGACCTGTGGTTGAAACAGTTTATAAAAAATATAAAAAACATGGAAAAAATCATTTGGAAGAAGATAATACATATGTTTATACGGACGGAAAAGTATTACCAATACGAAGTAGAATTCTAGCATCTAAAAATGGTGTGAATAAATTAAAGAGTATTGATAAAACATTAGATAAATATGGAAACTTAGAAGCTTCAGATTTGGTTCAGTTAACCCATGAACCGATGAGTCCATGGAGTTATAGTGGTAGTGGTAAGAGTAATCAGCAAGAAATAGAAGATTCCATTATATTAAATTATCATAAAAATGAAGAACTTATCTAAAAAAATCAAGAGCTTTTTTACTCTTGATTTTCTTCTGTAGTAATGAGTCCCCAACCAGCAGTGAGACTTACGTTCCTTGTAATATTATTTTCGAAATTAAATAGTTCTCCATCTTCTTGGTACCAACCGATAAACATGTATCCTTCTTTTGTTAAAGGACT
>CAOWNX010000015.1 GCA_948552115.1 uncultured Bacilli bacterium | reverse complement strand
TGGATAAGGCAAGTCTTAACATTTCCGCATTGGTGACACCTTCTATGGTAGTAGGATTTTGACCAATATAAAAAATCCCTAAATTACTGATTTCGTTTGTATCTAAGTTTGTAATATCTTGATTTTCAACAGAAATACTCCCTTTGGTAATTGTGTAATTTGGACTTTTCATAATCGCAGAACATATGGTACTTTTTCCTGCTCCATTTTGACCCATTAAGGCATGGATTTCACCTTCTTGAATTTCTAATGTAAAATCTTTAATAATGTTTTTATCTAAAACATTCACATTTAAGTTTTTTATAGAAAGCATAAAATCACCATGTTTATTGTATCACAAACTGGTTCTTTTGTTATTATTTTCTATTTTTTTAATTTTAAGAAATCATTTAGATATATAATCCAATTGGAAGCATTTTCTTATTCAAAATATTGATAAAGAAAATCTATTAGGATTTTAGAACGTTTTTTAGCTTCTTCTTTTCCAGTCAGTCAACATATAATTTTCTGGCATTTGGTAAAGATTTTTGATTTTCTTCTCCAAATAGTTTGTAATCATCGACATCATGATGTAAGGCAATGAGCGCAACTATTTCTTTTTCATAGGTTTCTATTTGTGCAAATTTTGTTGCTAAATTCATAACTCTTTTGATGTGATTGATTCCATGACCATCGTTATTTTCTTTAAGTAATTTTGCTACATAGTTTTGTACTTTTTCGATCATATTGTCCTCCATTTTACAAAAAAGTCTAGAAATTGTTTTTTTCTAGACTTAGGCTGGTTGGACTTGTGGTTCTAATAAATCACAACGAATTAAGACTTCTTTGGTTTTTACGTTACCATATGAATAATCTAATTGTTCTAAGAGAAATGGAAGTGTTCCAGTACCATTTAAACGAATTAATTTGATGTTTTGTAATAGTTCTTTTTGGAATATGTCTAATGTTAAACGGATATTCTCTTTTTTGATGTCTTCGATATGTTCTAAAATACTTTCTACATGTCCAAATTCTTGAATTAATTGGGAAGCCATTTTAGGTCCAATTCTTGGTATTCCAGCGATGGAATCTGAAGCGTCTCCTACTAATGCTTTATAATCTGCAAAATATTCTGGTTCTACTTTCCATTTGGATAATACTTTTTCTTTTGTGTATAAAACAGAATTTTTTCCTTTGTAAGTTAAAAGATTTATTTTATCCGATACTAAACTAATGTAATCGTAATCCCAAGAAGAAATTACAATGTCACAACTGCTTTCATAAGTTTTACAATATTCTTTCATATAATCATCGGTTTCGTATCCATCTTCTGTTTCAAAGAATGCAATATTTAATTCTTTTAATACATTTTTGATATCTGGTAATATGGTAAAAGGATTTTTTTCTTCTTCTACTTTGCTATAATCAATGCGATTTTGTTTATAATTTTCAAATTCTTTTGAGCGATATAAGGTTTGTTCTCCATCAAAAATGACACAAATATGGGTTGGTTCTATTATGTTGATTATTTTTAACAAAGCTCCTGTAAATCCCCAAATACCTTCAATGTGTTTGCCATTTTTTCCTTCTATTTTATTTGGCATTCCATAAAACATTTGAAAAAGGAGATTGTGTCCATCGACGAGTAATAATTTTTTTTGCATGATTTCCTCCAATCAATTAAATTTATATATTTTTCTAGCTAACTTATACCCTGGAACGGCAATAAATTTTGGCAAACAAACAAAAAATGCAAGGGATTGATATCTCATTTTTTGATATAGTTTCTGGTCATATTGTTTTAAGTCATTCCATAGTTTTTTAATTTTTTGCTTGTTTTCTTTTGTATTTTGTATTTTTAGTAAAACAGTACAGATGGTCATCATAATAGCTAAGTAATGAAGTTGGTATTTGCATAATTTCGGATTTTCTGTTTTGTAATTTAAGGGACTTCCAAAACGGATCATTTCATTCGTTACATAAAGTTGTTGGTCAATTCTTCCAATCATGACACTTTCATTTACAGACTGGTCTTCTCTCCCAATAAAATAGCGATAAAAGTCGGTGTTTAGATAGTACATTGTTTTTACTTTTGGAAGCGGATAATAAACGAAAATATTATCGACATAAAATGTATGTTCTGGTAAATGAATTTTGGTACTTTTTAAAAATTCGGTACGGTAAAATACAGAATGCATGAGTAAGTATTCTCCAATTTTAAAACTTTTGATATCTTTCCATGTAAATATTTGATTTTCGGGTAAATTCTTATATTTTACAACTTTTTGGTTACCTTCTTTTTCATAAACATAGTTAGCAATCAGTAAATCTACTTCTTTTTTTTCTTTTTGAAATTCTTTGATTTGGTTTAATATTTTTTTTAAGGATTCTTCGTTTGCCCAGTCATCACTATCAACTACTTTATAGTAAAGGCCCGTTGCAAGTTCAAGTCCTTTGTTTACTCCAGAACCATGCCCACCATTTTCTTTGTCTACTGCTTTTATTATGGTAGGATATTTTTTTTCATAATATTCAGCTATTTTTAATGTGTTATCTTTACTACCATCATTGATAATAATGATTTCTACTTCTTCTTTTCCACTCAATAGTGTTTCAATACAATGAGACATATAAGATTCTGAGTTATAGCAAGGGATTGCAAATGTGATTAATTTCAAATGGAACACATCCTTTATTTAATTATAATAGTTTATGATGCTTCTGGCAATATTATTTCCGATTGCTTCTCGATTTTCTAAGATCCATTTGGCATCATCGTAGTTGTCATGATAAGCAATTTCAATGAGTGTTCCACAAGGAATAAAGGAGTCATTTGCTTCTCCTAAAGAACCATTAGCATATTTTACTCCTCGATCTGTGTTTGCCATGTTTTTTCCAATGTAAATGTTGTAGAGGTTTTGGTAGATATGAGTCGCTACACTTAATGATTTACTGGTTGGGGAGTCGACAAATATTTCAATTCCTCTTGCTTGTTTGGTACTTGATGCGTTGGAATGAATAGCTAAATGAAGGTCACTTTTGACATAATTACTTTCACTCAAGTATTGGTTAATGTGACCCGAAGATTTATTTCGGTACACGGTTACGCCATTTTCTTTTAGTACACGTTCGACGACATCTGCCACTTTGTTCATTTCTTTCATTTCGTTGGTGTATCCAGCTTCAGCATTACCAATATTCCAGTATTGATTGGATGGGCTTAAATAAACTACTAATTGTTTTTCTTTTACTTCAAAGTTGTAAGTATTCGTAGCACTATCGTTTCTTCTTTTACTTTCGGCATATGTTTTTAATACAGTATTTTCATTGATGGTTATTGGATTTGTATAAACAGAACTATCTTTTGTTGGGGTGCTTCCATCTAATGTATAATAAATGGTTGCATTCGAAGTTCTTGTATCCAATGTAATTTGGGTTCCTTTTTTGATAAATGTTGGATTATGAGAAACGTATACAGGATTTGTTGTTTCTTTTTTTCCTACATAACAGGAAATGGTATCGGATTCTGTAATTTCATAGTAATCCATATATCTTGCTTCAATTTTAAATTGATAATTTCTTGCTTCGTTTAAGTATTCTGCTGGAAGTGTGTATTCTTTGGTTTCTTTTGGAAGTTCTAAGGAATGTGTGAGATACCCTTCTTCGTAAACAAGAAGATAAAAGGAAGTCGCATTTTCTCCGCCTTCAAAGTTAAATTTAATATCATTCCAACGAGTTCGATATTCTCTTCCAGGATTTTTGATGGCTATTTTTCCAACAATTGGAGTGTTAATGAAAAAACTATAAGAACTAATATGTGTTCCATCTTTCGTATAGAGTTTGGCACTAATTCTTCCAGCATATCCTTCTAATTTTTCATAAGGTACAATTACGTTTTCAGTTTCTAGTTTTTCTTCATATATTACTTGGTTGAGGTATTCTAATTTGATTTGATAGGTTTCATTTTGTTGATAGCCATAAATGGAGAGTACGAGTCCATAATCAGCATTGATGTATCTTGTGTTTAAATTTATTAGACTAGCATATTTCCATGTATATTCATAGATTTCTTTGGCTTCTTTTTTGGTTCCATTTTTGTTTTTGGCAGTGATTTTAAATTTTAAAATATCATTGTAGTTAGCTGTTAAGTTTTTTAATAAAATTTTATTGTCTTCACTTTCTGTTTTTAATATTTCTTCTCCTTGTTGGTTTAGAGCGGTTACTTCATATTTGAGAGCATTGTGAGACTTGGATACTTCTAAGTAGAAATTTTGATTTTCTTCGATGATTCTTAGTGCTTCAAAGTCTCCAAGTTTTGGTTCGAGGTAATTTTTAAATCCAAGAAAAAAAAGCAAAAACATCAATGCTGTAGTTGATGATATGCTAATGATAATAAGTAATCTTCGATTGTTCAACAACTTGGATATCATACAAACGGCCCCTTATCTTCTTTTCAATTATAAAATAAATTCAGAGTAATTGCAAAAGATTTTACTAATGATATCGAAAAGAAAAAATGTCACGAATGATCGCAACATTTTATTTTTCTTCTTTTTGACGCATTGATTTGAATATTTTTTTCCAAAGTTTGGAACTACTGTAATTTAAAATTCCGACTTTGTAGATTCTTAGTCCATAATGGAAGAATACGAAGACAAAGGCAATACAAATTACTGTAGATAATGTGAGTTCAATGAGTGTGGTTTGTCCAAGCATATAAATTACTGGTGCTACTAAGAATGATAATAATGGAATGTATGATGTTATTTTTACAAATAGAGCTCCATCAAATTGAGATGCCATGATAGCAATATAGTAACCTACTAAAAGAATAATCATGAGCGGTGTTTGTAGTTGTTGGTAATCTTCAATACTTGTTGTCATACTTGCAAGAACTCCAGCTAAAATTGCATAAGCAAGGAAAGATACAATAAAGAGTATCAGTATGATTGGTAATCCACGTAGGAGTAAGTCTAGGGCTCCACTTTCTTTAATTAAGGTCATAAATTCTGAAATAGAACTTGCTACATCGCCACTTACAGAGAATGCTCCTGATGCAGATATTAAAGCACGAATGACATATGCGATGACTCCATAAAGCAGTAGTAATAATCCTTGGATGACTACAAATAAGGTTGAAGCCGTAATTTTGGATAGGAAATGAACTTTTGGAGAAACATTGGATATGATAATTTCCATTCCTCGTGTCGATTTTTCATCGTTAATTTCAGCTCCAATCATTTGAGTTAACATGGTGATTAAGAAGAAGAATGGAACAATAAATACGAGAATTAAACTAGCAGAAATCATATCTTTGGATTCAGCATTTTCTACATTTTCATTGGTTACGGTTCTAATTACATTGACTGGACTGGTAAGAGCTAGAATTTCTTCTTCGGTTAGTCCGCTCGTTTGTAAGACGACGCTACTTTTTACTTGATTTAATGTGGTTGAAATCAGTTGATACGTTACGGTATCAATCGGGTCATAGCTAATTACTTCGGAGGTTATGTAATCTTTGATATCTGGATTTAAAAGAATGATAATAGAATCACTATCTTCGTTTAAATTTTTAATTAATGTATCTTTATTTTCGGTCGATTTTTTTACTTCAAAGTTTTTCATTTCTCCAAGAGTTTCTGCAATTTGATTGAAATTCATTTGAAATATGTCATATTGATTGGTTTGATCTAAAACTAGAATTTCTCTTTTTTCTTCGAAGTCTCCTCCAAAAAGCGTAATAATTCGATCAATATTGGCAATTCCAATTAAACAAATGGCAATGAGTATGTTTGCAACTTTAAACCATTTGGTCTTAATTTTTTTATTTAAACTTTGACGAATTAAAAATTTTAATTTAGTTTTCATATCCAACCCCCACTTTACTAACGAATATTTCATTTAATGTTGGATCTTCTACACGGAATTCTGTAACATTTTTACATTTTTTTAATTCATTCCAAACATTTTCGATATAATCGTCGGATTCAATTTTTACAATATAGTCTTCCGCAGTTTGTTCTACATTGACAACACCAGTAATTTTTTTGATTTTTTCGATATCTAATTCCGCTTTGATGTGGATGTTCTTTTTCCGATAAGCTTTTTTGATTTCTTTTAAGGAACCTTCTAAAACACTTTTTCCATGAACTAATATGACTAGTTTTTCACAAAATAATTCTACATGTTCCATACGATGTGATGAAAATATGATACTGACTCCTTTTTTCTTTAATTCTTTGATGACTTCCATAAATTGTTCAACATTAATGGGGTCTAGTCCAGAAAATGGCTCGTCTAAAATCAAAAGCTTGGGCTCATTGATAATGGCTGTAATAAATTGAATCTTTTGCTGATTTCCTTTGCTAAGCTCTTTGATTTTTTTATTTTTGTATTCTTTAATATGAAAGCGGTCTAACCATATGTCTAATCTTTTTTTGATTGTTTTTTCATTTAATCCTTTTAATACTCCGTAGTAAATCACTTGTTCTTCTACGGTTAGTTTGGTAAGTAAACTTCGTTCTTCGGTTAAAAAACCTATTTTATCTGTTTGGGAATAATCTATCTTTTTTCCGTCTAATGTAATCTTTCCTTCGGTTTTATCAAGAAGACCGATAATCATTCGGAAGGTTGTGGTTTTTCCAGCACCATTGACTCCTAAAAGTCCGAATATTTCTCCATCTTGTACTTCAAAAGAAAGATTATCTACTGCTTTAAAATCACCATAATATTTGGTAACATTTTCAACTTTTAGCATATAAACACTCCTTCCATTTCATTATACACTTAATTTTACTAAACTGATATAAAAATTCGTGTTATATAATTATATTTTTTGATATTTCAATTCATGGATGTATTTAGAACAATAAGAATTTATCAATCAAAAAAACTTTTAAAAAAAAACAATCTACTCATAATTATCTTAGTAAATTTGTTTCTGAGCATTTTTATTTTTTGGGGCATTTTCTGTTCATGGATGTGTTATTTCGGAATATTTTTGTTGTATTATTTTATAATCAATCGAATGCTACCAACCATCAGCATATATTCTTTTGTTAAAAATTCAGAATAATCATATCTAAATTTATTAATATCTTTTTTATATTTTCAAGTTTATTGATATTTAAATTACATTCTAATCTTTCATTCTTTTAAAGTTTGATATTTATGAAAAACTTTTTTAGAAAAATCCCACTTTTTCCACCACTTTTTTCTAAAAAAACTTGTCCATAATTGAAACGAAAGGGTTCATATTTTTTGGTTGTCTTCTTATATTCTTTGTGCTAAAATGAAATTAAAGTTTTTTGACCCGTTGGTGAAGCGGTTTAACACGTCGCCCTCTCAAGGCGATACTTCATGGGTTCAAATCCCATACGGGCCACCAAGTTTTTTTATTACTCTTGTTTTGAGTTAAAAATAATAAAGCGCCTTTTTCAGGCGTTTTTGTTTACGGACATCCTTATTCATTATAAATTCTTCTTTCATAATTGTTTATCATAGTCTAATATTTTTTATCTGCTTCTGCTCTTTCTTAAAATAAAAATGATAAAAATTACTTTTCACTTCCAAACATCTATTATTATTTTCGATAATTCAAAAGGATTATCGACATTTACTTCATGGGATGAGTTTGAGATAATTTGAACTTTACTTTTAGCGATTTGTTCTTGAAAATGTTTGGCACTTTTTTTATTACTATAATCTGAAGAACCATTCAAAATGAAACAAGGACAAGATATTTTTTCTATATTCTTTTTTATTTCTATCTGGCTCATAGATTTTAAAAATTTACGAAATTCTTTTTTTGTCATTCCTACTTTTTGAAATACCTTTTTTGGCATGAAATGAAATATGATATTTTGAATTTGAAAAAGAATTTTTGGAATGGTATAGGGAACGTTTATGATGATAAGAGAATTTACTTTTTCTGGAAATTTTTTAGCATATTCAAGAGCTAAAATTCCACCGAAAGATAATCCACATAAGTTTAGCTTTCCCTTTTGATTATTACAAAAATTAGTAAATTCATTGAATAAATTTTGATACGTTTTTTCTTGTGTCATTTGAAATAAGTTAGGACATTGGGAATCAATTTGTTTTTCTTGTAATTGAGATTGTATTACTTTCCATGATGAAGGAGTTTGTAATAGTCCATGTAATAATATATTTTTCATTGTTCTCTTCCTTTGTAAAAGAATAAGAAAATCGCAAGGATTATCATAACTCCAGCGCTTAAAATATTTGGAATATTACTTTCTTTGGCAGTAATTTCTAGTACTTTTTGACTGAATGGATTTATTATGATTGTTAATAATGCTACGATAATTAAAGTAATCGATATTTTTTTGGTTGTTTTTATTTTACTAAATGTCCAAAGTAATACATCGAAAAAAAGAAAGAATAAAACAAAATATGCTATAATTAAGGATTTTATAAACCAAGTTCCATTGTTTACTATATTAATGGTAAATAAAAGGATTGGAATTAGTATCATCAAGGCTATCGATATTTTTATTCCTTTGTATTTATTTTGTTTTAGTAAAAAAGGAAGATCGGTAATGGTCCAAGAAATGAGAACTCCCAATAAAACAATCCAAGACCAACTTAGATTTTGATTGATACAAAAATCGACAATAAAGCTAATTAAAATTCCTAATAGGTAACTTATTGTAAGGAACTTTTGGGCAATTTTTATAATATTATGATATTTATTCAATTCTCTTTTTTCTCTTTCTCGTTCTAAGTCATCACAAGCAGTAAAAAATTCATGTTCAGATATAGCAAGCTCTTTGCATAGTTTGGGAATTAAAGTAATGTCTGGATAAGTGATTCCTCGTTCCCATTTTGAAATTGTCGTTGGCAGTACAAATAATTTTTTTGCTAACTCTTCTTGGGTCATATTCCTTTTTTTTCGTTTTTCATAAATATATTTTCCAAAACTTTGTTTATCTTGCATGGCAAACCTCTTTTCTGTTTTTTATTTTAAGATGTTTCTTTCTTTTGCACAATAGCTTGTCTGGCTAGATGTCTTTTTGGAATCAAAAAAACAGATTACTCTGCTTTTTCCTTTTTGATTTTATCGAAATAAATGTCATAATTTTCTTTTAATTGTTCTTCGATGGTTTCTTCTAACGTCTTTCCTAAATCCCCACCATATCCTTTAAAGGATTTTTTCCCAATAATGGTATAAGGAACTCCAGTTACCGTTTCTCCCATTGCTTCTGCAAAGACTTTTAATAACTTAGAATTTTCTTCATTTTTCCAAATTTCTAGTGGAATGAGGTTCATTTTTTGTTTGATTTCTTCTGGTATGGTTTCTAAATATGATAATTCTTCGGCACAATGCGGACAGCCATTCCCCCAAAATAAATAAACGTTGATTTTTCCTGATTCTTTTTTGATACTTTTTAGGTCTATTTCTTTTAAATACTTTTCTTCAATATTTTCGATTACTTTTGGTTTTTCCTCTATTTGTTTTAATTCTACATAGGTTGTGAACCAACTTTTAAATCCTTCTTTGGATCTGTAATATTCGGTGTGTTTATCTTTGTCTGCTTCTAAGTGATCAATTAATTTTCCTTCTTTAAAAATTAAAAAAGATGGATAATATTTGACAGTCTCTTTCAAATCACTTTCTAAGATACTAGAAAATGATATTTTATAAAATTTGATTTTGTTTTCTTTTTGAAATTCTTTTAGGACTATTTCAAAATCATCTGAATTGCTACAAAGGGGTTGATAGACAAAGACTCCAAAGGATTCTTTGGACTCTCTTAACTCCTTTAATTTTTCTAAATTGATTTCTTCTAGCAGATTTATTCCATAATATTTTTCTTCCAATGCAAAGATTTGATTTTTTTTGTACCCATAAGCAAATAACGTTAATACGAGTAAAATCCCTGCTAGAATTACTTGAATGTTTTTGTTTTTCATTTTTTCACCTCAGTCAATGATTTCATATCGATATCATGATAAGAAACTTTCCAAAAATCGTAGGAAGCTACCCCATCTTGCTTTGTTTTTTTCACGGATACATTATTTTTTCCTTGGTAAGACCAATAAGCTCCGACATTGTAGATTTTATTTTCATCCCATCCAAGAGAAATTAACATATTTTTGGTCATTCCCGCATATCCACCGCCACCACACATTAGAAAAATGTTTTTATCTTTGGGAAATAGATATTCTAAAATTTCGAATGATTCTTGGAAGTTTGCAGTATATTTTCCTTCCTTATCTTGTGTAAATAAGGTTTTTCCTTCGTATGTTTTACCAACAGATTCTGGTAAGCCTGTTACATTTACAAGGTATGGAAACGGAACGACTTCAAATCCTTGTACAAATCCTGAAAGATAAGAGTCTCCTCCAATCGCTTCATAGTTTCCTGGATCTTTTAACATACGCATATCTCGGTAAACGGAATCGCTGCGATTTAGATAATTATCGATGGTTTCTTCATTGATGTTTTTATCAATTCCAAATTGAGTTCCTCGGATTCCTTCTGTGATTTCTGGTTTTGGAAGCTCACTTAATTCACTTTTGTTACAACCACTCAACAATAAAGTACAAAGTATCAAAGTTATCATGGTCATTATTTTTTTCATAAAAATTTCCTCTTTTCTTTCTTTTAGTTTATTAAAAATAGGAAATTTCGTAAATCATGAATTGGTTGAATTCACTCAACTTTTGGTTGATTTTCTTAAATTGGACAACTTTCTAATTTTAAAGGAATTTTATAAGTTATGATTTTATTATCTTTTTTGGTAGCATTGATTGCTAAAAATAAGGTATCATCTTTAAAATCTTGACATGATTTTTCGTAGTTATCGATACGAATGGTTACTTCTTTTAAAAATTCTTCTAGTTTTATTGGTTTTGTTCCTGGGTATTGATAAGAATTAATTTTTCTATCTTCCATTTGATTTTTTTCATATAGTATACATTCTATTTGTTCATATTCTTCATTTTCTTCTTCTCCACAATACTCAATATTGGTAATGTAGATGGCTGTTTTGGCATGATTATATGAAATGGTCCCTGAAATATTGAAATTTTCACAACTCGCAGATAATGTTTTAAATTGAAAATCATGGTCTTTTTTTGAATGAAGATAGAAAAAAAGAAAAGAAAGGAATACAAAAAAAAGAAGGAAAAGAATTGGTAATAAATATTTCTTTTTGGAAGATGCATTGCGAGAGCCATTGTATAATTCTTCTAAACTAATATGGAAATCTTCACTGATTTGTTTTAAAACT
>CAOWNX010000014.1 GCA_948552115.1 uncultured Bacilli bacterium | reverse complement strand
AGATTAAGTGATAAGAATAAATTTTCTCCTAAATTTACTTGTAGAATAATTTCAAAATGAAATGAAGCAAAATAATTGAATTACTTGCTCTATAAATTTAGGGATTTAGTTAAAAGAGTTTGTCGTTTCTTGGGATCCTTGGTTCGTTCGTGGTATCAATTTCCATTATGGTAGTGGTGCTGGCGTGTTTACTTTTGGTAATGCTAACGGTTCTGCTTACGACAATGTCAGTTTTCGCGACATTACTAAGAAAACAAAAAAATATAAATATCTTTGTAAAGTAAAATATTCGTTTCTTAGAAATTAAATTCCTTTTCTTTAAGAAAAAACACATAAATAATAAAGAAAAGCCTTACACGAAAAAAGTTTTTCTTTAAAAATATATTGAATGCATGGGATTTTATCAATATTAATGGTTTGTCTGGTCTCGTAATCCTTGGTTCGAGCGTGGTGGAGCATATTACCATGCTTTCGGCGCTGGCGTGTTTACTTTTCACCATGACCCTGGTTATTCCTATATCAACCTCAGTTTTCGCGTGATTACTAAGACAAAAGAAAATATGAATTTGTTTATCAAACAAAGTAAATGCTTGTCTTAGAAATAAAATCCCGTTTCAAAAGAAAAAACACATAAATAAAAAAATAACTTTAGTAGATAAGAACTGGTTATTTTAAAACATTAGTCTATTATTATTGATTTTTTTCTTAGAATATAATATTTCTCTGAAAAAAAGAAAGGGATTAAATAAAAAATTGGTTTGTCTGGACTGAATATCCTTGGTTCGCACGTGGTGGCAATCATAACAATGGTAGTAATACTGGTGTGTTTACCTTTAGTAACAATAATGGTTTTGGTTGGCCGCACCTCAGTTTTCGCGTAATTACTATGTTAAAAAATAACTCGAAACCTTTTCAAAGAAAAAGGAAGAGAACATAACATAGATATTTAATTCCGTTTCCAAAAGAAAAAACACATAAATACAAAAAAGAATATCAAAAAATATTCTTTTTTCTTATAAATATCTAGAATTTGAACAATATAAAATGAGGTGACAAATATGAAACAATTTTTATTTTTAGATGCGGCACAGACTTGTCAAAACAAAAAAATATTACTTCAAAAGAAGAAATATAAAGACCAAATCATAAGTCATTATCATATTACAGAGCAACATCAAAAAGAATTAAAGCATTCCCAAGGAGATTACTTTACAATAAAATTTACAGAAGATGTTTTAAATAGTAAAAGCAATTTATTAGAAAAAGAATTAGAAAAAGTGATACAAAGTTTCTTAAAGAAATACCACAAAACAAAACCAATTTTAATTGTCGGACTAGGAAATTCTGAAATTTTAGTAGATTCCTTAGGTAGCAACGTAACAGGTCAAATGATTGCTTCAAATCAATATAACGACTTTTTAACAATTCCGAAAGTTGCACTATTAAATCCAGAAGTAATTGGAAAAACAGGAATATCATCCTTCAAATTAATACGCTTCGTTGTTCAAGATTTAAAACCAGATTTAATGATTATTATAGATTCATTAGCAACCAGTGATTTAACATCCTTAAATCGTGTTATAGAAATAAATGATACTGGAATTATTCCTGGTAGTGCTTTAAGAACAAACAAAGAAATTACAAAAAAAACGTTTGGGATCCCAATTTTAAGTATTGGAGTACCATTTCTTTATAAAAATGAAAATAATCTTTTTGAAAGTATTTATTTAAAAAAAGATATGGAAAAAATATCAAACATCATTGCAAATAGTTTAAATCAAAGCATATTGTTTTAATTCGACATAATATCTTATCTAAAAATTTTATAATAAATTTCAAAGAGGGATATTATGAGAAAAAAATTTATTGGTAAACGTACCAAAGAAAAAAGAATAGGTAGAAAAATTTTATGTTTTCTTGGGCTTGTTCTTTTTTCTTTTTTTATAACCTTTCATGTAAGTGTTAAAAACATGAAAGAAAATATGACCAAAGAAGAAATCATCGATTTATTATTTCAAAATGGAATGGGAAACAATGAATTATTAGACTTTCTAAAAATGAATCCAACGGAATTTTTATTTTCTACATCCATGGGAATTCATTTACCAAAAAGTGAAACAATATTTTTGGAAAGCGATGAAGAAGGTCCAAACTATGAATATGTTCCTGACCCAAGTCCTACCCCAGTTCATGAACCATTAATTTATATTTATAATACCCATCAAACCGAAGGGTACAGTAAAGTTGGAATGAGTGAATATGATATTATTCCTACTGTATTATTCGCTAGTTATTACTTGAGAGAACGATTAAATGATTACAGTTTAAAAACGATAGTAGAAACGACAGAAATGAGTGAAATTTTAAGAATCAATCAGTGGAACTATAGTCATTCCTATGAAGCAAGTAGATATCTTATGCTAGATGCAAAAGAAAAAAATCCGAGTCTAAAATATTTTATTGATATTCATCGAGATAGTATTAGCTATGAAGCTTCTACCACCGAATACTTAGGAAAAAAATATGCCAAAGTCTTATTTGTTATTGGAAAAGAACATCAAAATTATGAACAAAATTTAACCTTTGCCAATCAAATCAATGAAAAAATGAAACAAAAAATTAGTACCATATCTAGAGGTGTAATAGGAAAAGAAGGAAAAGGAGTCAACGGAATCTATAATCAAGATATTAGTCCTTATACCATTCTAATTGAAACAGGAGGACAATATAATAATATTGCAGAGGTCACAAACACCATGGAAATACTTGCGAGTGTCCTAAAAGAATATGTAGAGGAGAATCCAGAATGAAAAAAAAAGAAAAAGGCAATTGGCCTCTTCGAATTATAGCAGTTTTATTTATTATTTATATATCCCTATCGATTGCTATGGAAACAGGATACTATGAATCGAAACTAAATCAAAAAACAATGCTGACTCAAGAAAGCATTGAAAAGTTTGAATCAGATGTCCGTGAAGGAAAAAATGTTGATATTAACGATTATGTCATCGAAAAAAATCGAGATTATTCCAATGGCATTAGCAAAACAGGAGTATTTGTTTCTTCCTTAGTAGAAGATTTTATGGCAGAAGGACTAATGAAAATAGGGGATATCTTTAAAAAATTATTTACCTAATAAAAAAGAAAAATCACAGAAAGAAAAGATGACCAAACGTGTAAAAAAATGATTGACAATTTTATCAATCATTTTTTTATAAAACTTTATAGGTATTCCAGAATTTACTTTAAAGCCTATTCGTGATAAAATAATTTTAGGTGAAAAAACTATGATTCAACAAAAGAATATTCGTAATTTTTCAATTATTGCCCACATCGATCACGGAAAAAGTACCCTTGCAGATCGTATATTAGAACTGACTGGAAGCATTTCCAAAAGAGAAATGAAAGACCAATTATTAGATAGCATGGACCTAGAACGTGAAAGAGGAATCACGATTAAATTAAATGCTGTATCTTTAAAATATCAAAAAGATGGCGAAGAATACCAACTAAATTTAATTGATACCCCAGGTCACGTCGATTTTTCCTATGAAGTAAGTAGATCCCTTGCAGCTTGTGAAGGAGCTATATTAGTAGTTGATGCAGCACAAGGAATTGAAGCTCAAACACTTGCAAATCTGTATCTTGCCTTAGAACAAGATTTAACCATTATTCCCGTAATCAATAAAATTGACCTTCCAAATGCTAACATACCAGCAGTCTTAGAAGAACTAAAAAATGTCTTAGGATTTAATCAAGAAGAGGTTTTACTTTGTAGCGGAAAAACGGGAGTGGGTGTAAAAGAACTCATCGAAGCTGTCATTGACCGCATAAAACCTCCAAAAATAGAAAATGAAAAACCACTAAGAGCTTTAATTTTTGATTCCTATTTTGACCCTTACAAAGGTGTCGTGGCTTTAATCAAAGTAGAAGAAGGAAAATTAACTGTTGGTGATACCATCTATCTAATGAATAAAAAGAGTGAATTTCTAGTAACAGAACTTGGTGTTCATAATCCCAAAGAAGAAAAAAAGAAAATGTTACAAAGTGGAGAAGTTGGATATCTTTGCGCAAGTATGAAAGACATCAGCAATATTGAAGTAGGAGATACCATTACACTAAATAACCGAAAAGCTGATACTCCAATCGTTGGATATAAACCGATGAAGCCTATGGTTTATTCTGGAATTTTTCCAATTGAGCCAAATCGTTATGAAGCTCTAAAAGAAGCATTTTTAAAATTAAAATTGAATGATTCCGCACTCACGTTCGAACCAGAAACATCAGAAGCACTTGGATTTGGGTTTCGGGTTGGGTTTTTAGGATTATTACATATGGATATCATCATGGAACGAATTGACCGTGAATTTAATATTGAAGTCATCGCGACAAGTCCAAGTGTAATTTACAAAATAACCCTTACAAATAATGAACGAATTGAAATCGATTCTCCAAACAAGATGCCAGAAAGTGTGAAAATCAAAGAAATAGAGGAACCTTATATTTTTACCAATATTATTGTTCCAACAGAATATATTGGTGCTATCATGGAACTTTGCCAAAATAAAAGAGGAATCTACAAATCATTAGAATACTTAGATACTGCAAGAGCAAATCTTCATTACGAAATCCCCCTTTCTGAAATTGTTTATGATTTTTTTGATAAATTAAAAAGTACTACTAAAGGATATGCTTCCTTTGATTATGAAGTAATTGGCTATAAACCAAGTAACTTAGTAAAAATGAACATTTTATTAAATGGAGAAATTGTCGATGCCTTATCTGTTATTGTCCATAAAGATTTTGCATACCCAAGAGGAAGAGCAATCGTTGGAAAACTAAAAGAATTAATTCCAAGACAATTATTTCAAGTTCCTATACAGGCAAGTGTAGGTTCTAAAGTAATTGCGAGAGAAAACATTAGTGCCATGAAAAAAAATGTTCTAGCAAAATGCTATGGAGGAGACATTACAAGAAAAAGAAAACTATTAGAAAAACAAAAAGAAGGAAAAAAGAGAATGAAAATGGTCGGAAGTGTTGAAGTCCCACAAGAAGCTTTCTTAGCAGTATTAAGTGAGGAAAAGAAATGAAAGAAAACGACTTAGAATTAAAAAAACAAATGCTAAAAGAGATAAAAAATAGAAAAAATGACTATATACAAACAGTACAACAAAAAACATCAGCTCAATTAATCGATCCTACCATCAGATTTTTAGAAGATTTAAAAAAATATCAAGGAAAATATGATTCCATAGATCTATTAATTCAACAATATTCAAAAATGGCATCTGATCATATACGAATGTTAAAAAAGGAAGAAGAAATAAAAGGGAAAGGACGTTAAAATGAAATCGGTTTACATTCATATTCCATTTTGCAAAAGCATTTGTAGTTATTGTGATTTTTGTAAAATGTTTTATAACAAAAAATGGGTACATGATTACCTAATTGCGTTAAAAGATGAAATCAAAGATCAATACATGGGAGAAAAAATAGAAACCCTCTATATTGGAGGAGGAACTCCTTCTTGCTTAGAAGAAAAAGAGCTAAAATATCTATTAGAATTAACGACACTTCTAGAAAAAACAGAAAATTTAGAATTTACTTTTGAATGTAATCTAAATGATATTACAGAAAACTTATTAAAATTACTACAAGAATATGGAGTCAATCGATTAAGTATCGGCATCGAATCCTTCAATGAACAAAAATTGATTTTGATGGGAAGAAATCATATTTGGGAAGATGCAGAAAACAAAATGAAACTCATAAGAAAAATAGGATTTACCAATGTTTCAGTTGACTTTATTTATGGATTCCCAAAAGAAACCAAAAAAGATTTAAAAAAAGATATAAAACAAATATTAAAATTAAATCCTGATCACGTAAGTACATACAGTTTAATGATTGAACCGCACACTCTGTTAACAGCCAATAAAATCGAACCAATTAGCGAAGATTTAGATTCGGATTTTTATCGTTTCCTTCGAAAAATTTTAAAAAAACACAAATTTCACCATTATGAAATTAGCAATTTTGCCAAGGAGACCAAAGAATCGAAACATAATTTAAAATATTGGAATAACGAAGAATACTATGGGTTTGGACTTTCGGCATCTGGTTATATCGATTCCATCCGTTATACCAATACGAAAAATTTAACCAAATATTTAAAACATGAAATCGATGGGGAAAAAGAACTTCTTGCTCCAACCGATATCATTGATTATGAAGTAATGTTAGGTCTAAGAAAAGTAAAAGGCATTCATTTAGAAACTTTTGAAAAAAAATATGGGGTATCACTAGAAGAAGCTTATCCAATAAAACCTTTATTAAAAAGCAAAGAACTAAAAAAAAAGAACGGCTATATTTTTATCAATCCAGAAAAATTATATGTTATGAATGAAATATTGATGAAATTATTATAAAAATTGGGATTCTATAAATTTGGTTTCTCAATTCTAATTGGCCTTGGTTCGAGCGCACAGCAGTCTCAGTTTTGGCATTGTTACTAAAATTTAAAAAAATATAAAAAATCCAGTGATAAAAATAGATAGAATCTTAGAAATAGAATTCCGTTCCAATTGGAAAAATACATCAATAAAAAAGAAAGATTAGTATAATCAAAATAAAGAATATCTTTTTTTTCTTAGTTACATAATAATATAGAAATAATTTACAAAATTCAACATTTTATGTTAGAATAAAAAAACGGTTAGGAAGGTGTAGAATGAAGAAAGTATTTCAAATGATATTATTATATTTTGCAATCATAATGTATTTAGAACTATGGCATAAATCATTTTTTTATCCAAATATTTGGAATATCGGACTTCTCTATACTAGTTTCTTTAGTTTCTTATTTGCAATCATATTTACATTTTTATCAGGCTTAGGAAAACCAAAAATGAATAAAATAATGATGTATTGCATTTTATCGATTCTAACATTCATCTTTGTTGGAAATTATCTTTATACCACATTATTTTCAATTCCATTTTCTATTCAAGTAACAAGTATGGCAGGAGGAGCACTAGAATTTGTAAGTATTATCTTTGATACGATTCGGAAAAACTTAGCAAATATTACAATCTTATGTTTACCACTCTTCATTTTGATTTGGAAAAGAAAAAAAATAAATTTTGAAGAAATATTTTATTTTGAAAAGAAAACTTTAATAATCACCTTAGTAGGAACTTATCTCATAGCCTTACTTTTGCTATTTCCACTAAAAAATAATTCAAAATCTGCATTCAAACTATACTGGCAAGAAAATGATTTAGTTAGTGCCATTAATATGTTTGGATTTCTAACAGCAGAAAGACTAGAAATTCAAAGAATAATCTTTAATTTTGAGGAATCCTTAGCATTTGAAGAAAAAGATACGAGCCATGAAACCAACAAAGAATACAATAAAATGGATATTGATTTTGATTCACTCATAGCAGAAGAAAAAGACGAAAGTATCAAACAAATTTATTCCTATTTTAAAAATTCTCCAGCAACCAAAAAAAATGAATATACTGGTTTATTCCAAGGGAAAAATCTAATATTTATTTTAGCGGAATCGTTTAATTCAGTTGTAGTAAATGAAGAGTATACTCCAACACTATATCGTTTAATTCATTCTGGTTTTCATTTTAACAATTTTTATTCTCCATTATTTTTAAGCACGACAGGAGGAGAATTTCAAGCAATGACAGGGCTTGTACCAAGTGCTGATACCATCAACGTTTGGCATGAAGGAAAAGCTTATTACCCATTTTCTTTAGGAGTCATATTCCAAAAAGAAAACTATACAGCAAATGCTTATCATAACTGGGAATACAATTTTTATAACAGAGATAATACCATGCCAAAACTCGGATTCGAAAACTACTTAGCTTGTAACAATGGACTAGAAGAAATTGCCGATTGTGATTGGACCGAATCAAATCTTCCCGAAGATAAACTATTATTTACAGAAACAATAGGGCAATACAAAAGCAAAGAACCATTTGTAAGTTATTACATTACGATGAGTGGACATGGACCTTATGTACTTAGTGAAGAAAAAAGAAATTATGAAATGGTTAAAGACTTACCATATAGTGATGAAACCAAAGCCTATATCGCAAGTCAGATTGATTTAGATCAAGCCATAAAAGCACTCATCGAAGAATTAGATAAAGAAGGTATTTTAGATGACACTGTGCTTTGTATTGTAGGAGACCATTATCCATATTCTATGGATGCATCAAATATGAATGAAATGTCTTCTTACCCAAGAGATGAAGTATTTGAAATTCATCACAGTGATTTAATTATTTGGAATAACAAGCAAAAAAAAGTAGAAATTGACAAAATAGGAAGTGAAATTGACATTTTACCAACTCTTTTAAATCTCTTTGGCATGGAATATGATTCTAGACTCATGATGGGCAAAGACTTGTTGAGTAATGCCGAAGGAATTGCTTTATTCTCAGATTTAAGTTGGATTACTGATCAAGGTTCCTATTATTCAAAATCAAAAAAATTTGACGCCAAAAAAGAAGTGGAAACAAGCTATGTAAACCAAATTAATCAATGGATAAATAATAGTATAATAATTAGTAAAAAAATCGTTACGGATGATATCTATCATAAAATTTTTAAAGAAGAATAAAAAAGATATCAAACAGAAAAAGCATATTTATCGAAAGAAAATGTGAGACTTTAATTTAATAAAGAAAAACAAAATTTAACGAACTATATTAAGATGAAATAAAACTCATCTTTTTTCTATGATAAATTTAGTGTAAACAAGTAATTATAATTAGAAATGATAATATTTGAATAAAGTTACCCCTTAACCATATCAAAAAATGAAACAAAAAACAATTCTTTTTATTTGAAGAAAAATGGCTTATGATTATAATAAGTGATAAATATCACAATAACTTGAATAAGTGTGAACAAGGTGAGTTAGAAGCGAGGTGTTAGTTTATTTAGAAATGTGATTATTTTTTAAATACAAATAAGTTTATATGAAAAAACAATTGGTAACTAGGCTGCTGAATTATGATTAAGCAAATAAGAAAATACACTTTACTAATAATTTTTAATATAACTAAAACGATTTAAAAAAAACAAAAATTAGAGAAAACTAAATAAAAAAATCTAGAAAATAAAAATAAATGTCAAAAAAATATTTGACTTTATGATGAGAGGAAAAATGAAACGATTTACCAAGTTAAAAGCTTTGGATATGAAGCTATGAAGTTACAATTTCCAAATCCCATTAAAACTCAATCTGTAAATATCGATGATAATGTTAAAAAATATGATATTTCTTCTTTAGAATACAAAGAAGGAGAGATTAACAAAAACATAGCAAATTTTATTAAAAGCGAAATAAATAGTACTTTTAATATTAACGACTACATAATAGAAGGTAGTTCTGAGGTAATTAGATTTGTATATGCACCAAACCAAGTCAAAACCGAAAATAGTTATACTGCTTTTGTAAAAGAAGGAAAAGTAGAAAAATTATTTTCATATATTTCAGAAGACTTTAATTCTTTAAATGAAAAAATTTCAAAAGTTAAAAAGTTAACATTAGTTCAAGAGCAAGAAATAAAGAATGAAATTGTAAGTAAATCGAATGAATCAGAAAAATATATTATAGACGGAGAAAATTATTGGTTTAAAAATGATAAATTGGAGTACGATGTGTTATATAATATTGAAACAGAGAAAGGTATTTATGCAGAAAATGTAACTCATATTGTAGAATGATTTAATCTTAATTTGTAATCTTCACCTATTAAAAGGATATGAAAAAAGGAATGTGATTTTGTAAATGAGAAATATAGAGAAAGCAATCTACCATACAACAATTATTATTTTGATAGGTGTAACCCTGTATTTGTTGATTTACTTCTTTTTTCCAATTAAACATGGAATGTTTGCAGATGGAGGAACAAAATATTGGGAAGCACGTGTCTATACCTTAATAAAATGGAACGAATTAGATCATGTTTTAAGATTAGATGATGGTAAAATATTAAGCTGGACTGGAAAAAAAGGATGGAATATCTATTGGTATCCCAATCAAGATGCATGGGAAGATGTAGAAATTCCATCAATGGATACATTCCCATATGAAGAATATGCTAGTTGGTTAAAAGAACATGGAAAAGAAATACCTTATACAAATTATGAAGAATTTAAAGAGTGGGAGAGAATGAAACGACAAAAAGAGGAAGAATACTATAAAAATCTCTATCACCAGAAAAGTTCGGATTGATTAAGTAAGAAAAGAAAAAATATAACGATTTGTAGTTATATTTTTTTGTTGAATTTCTTTGCGATAAAATCCAATGTTGGTACAATAGAAAGAAGAAAAATCGGGATATAATTGACTAAATATCGAGAGCGTGTTTCCCAAATTAAAAGAAAGAGAAACAAACCAAAAATAGAAAGATATAAATAAATGTTTGAAGTATCATCCCGTTTCAAAATACTACTAAGAAATAATAAAATCAAAAACGCATACTGTACTCCTTGGGCAAAATATAAATACAGTTGAAAATGTGTGCCATCTACTAAAAAATACGAATGTAAAAAACTTTGTTTTACGGGTAACTGAGAAATCTTCATCGGTGCAAAATAAGTTCCATCACCCCAAGTATTTGAAATTTTATTTCCATAATACGTTAATAACTCAAGTGGCGTATAAGCATGTAATCTTCGTTTGATTTCTTGAATGTGTGCATCCTTTCGTTTTGATGGGTCGAGTGCTTTTGTATAATCTAAATCAGCACCTTCAAACCCACCATAAGTACGCCGCATCGAATGGTCTGCATCTGGATCCTCTAAACCCATCATAATATAATGGGTAAAAGGAAGTTCTCCAACTCCATTATCTTGAAAATGAAATTTCTCATCTTCCAGAATTAAATGTTGAAATAAAAAAGAAAAAGAGAAAAACGAAACCAATAATACTCCAGTTATTTTACTAAAAAGAAGAATCTTTTTCGTTAAAATCATATGAATCAGTAATGCAATTACGATAATAAGACAACTCATTTTTAACTTATATCCTACAAAAGCTACAATTGCAAATAGAATAATCCATATCCATTGCTTTTTCAAAGAAGCATCCTGAAGTTGTAAAAATAAATAAAGAAGCAAAATAGGAACAAACATGGAAACCGTATCCGTATAAATAATCGGCACATATAAAAAAATAGGACTAAAAAATAAAATAAGAAACAAAAGAGTATAAGACGCACGTTTAGAAAAAAGTTTTTTTGCTACCAAAAACAAAAGAAAAATACTAAACCCAATCAGAAAAATATTACAAACTCCAAGCAAATTTAATAGGTTTGTGATGCCAAAAAAACGAGCAATCTTAAATAACACAATATAACATAAATAAATAAAAATATTATTGGGACAATATTCAAAATAAGCTACAAACTTAATTGGTTCTTGATTCACATACGATAAAGCACTACGATATAACTCTCCAAAATCCCATCCAGGAGTAACCTTAAGCTCTTGAAACAGAAAAAATTGGATGAGAAAAAAACAAAGAAAATAAATACATAGAAAAATAACTTCCTGTTTCTTTGTCCAAACTTCCAACCTTGGACTTACTTTTTTGTGCCACCAAATCCACACCAATAAAATAGGGAAAGAAAGAAAAAGTGAGAAAAAAGCATGGGTAGGATATGTCAGATTATTTGTAAAAAAAAGACTACAACTTAAAATCACAAAGGTAACCAATATCATGCTTCTCATAAAAAATTTTGATAAATAATTCAAGTAACCACCAACTCTCTAAAAATATATTAACACTATAAAACACATTTTTTATAAAAATGTCAAAAAAAAGTTTGAAACAAATTAAGAACGTAAAACAAAAGTAAAATTTGACGTTGTTTCTAGAATTTGATATACTATTCCTAGATTTAAA
>CAOWNX010000013.1 GCA_948552115.1 uncultured Bacilli bacterium | reverse complement strand
AATACTTGACTCTTATGTCGAACAATCCTTTTCAAATATCTCTGATTTTCATTATAAACATTTTGTTGTAAAATTTGCAGATCTCGAATAAGAAGAAGAACGTAATAACAAAAAGCACAAATTACCAAAAGATAATAAAAATTCATAACTACCTCCTACAGCCAAAAAAGGAATCGAGTACACGTATAACTTCATGAATACGTTCCAAATAAGCATAATGAGTAGCACCCTCAAATTCTACTACTCCACTATCGGGTATCATTTGTTCTAATTCATAAGCTCTAGAAATAGGAACTGCAGTATCAAGACTCCCCCAAACCAAAAGCGTTGGACACTTAATCTTTTTCACATCTTCTATAATTTCCGTATTCACAGTCGATACTAAAACGCCACGCATCTTTTCACTTGCATTTCGATAATCCACAGAACCAACATGACTTTGCATCATTTTCGTGAATATTTTCAAAAAAGGAATCTTTTTCATTTGTTTATAAACACGATTTTTGAATGGTAACTTCGTGAGCTCTTTACAATAAGGACTTCCAAAACAAACAAGTTTCTCTAATTGATACTTTGATGCATACACCAAAGAAATCTTTCCTCCAAACGAATGTCCAACAAAAATAAGTTTCGAAATCGAAAAAGAAGAAACAAAATCATGAATAAAATCTGCATAATCATAAACAGTCCAAACACGTTTTGGCTCTTCACTCTTCCCAAATCCAGGCAAATCCAAAATCAAAGTATTAAAAAAAGAACGATAAAATTTTTCCACTGGTTCCATCATAGAAATATTCTGACCCCAACCATGCAAAAAAACAACCAACGTATCACTGTCATTTGAAAAAAATTGATAATTTATAGTTATACCACTCACTTGTTTTTCCATAAAACCACCCCATAAAAAAGGAATTTTTAAGAATAATATCCAAATATAATGTATCATGAGATAACAATTTTTGCAATGTTCCCACTTGTCTTGTCAGCAAATATACTATATGATATGTTAATCAAAAAAAGGAGTAACCCATGAATACCATTTTAAGAGTTATAAACGAAATGAACAAAACCTTTGAATATTATTTTGAAGAATATAATGAAATCAGCAGCTCAGATATTTGGTGGTATTACCATACTACATCCCAAAAATGGATTCATATTACCAATCTATATCAAAAAGAAGGAGATCTTGCAATTCATTATTATCGAAATGGTTACTGTGCGCTTTACACATATTTATTAAAAGAATTATTCCAAGAAGGAAAAATATTTTGGGACTGTACCACAGAGCATATGTATTTTTATTACGAAGGAAACATATATGATGCCTCAGGAATTATCCAAGATCCACCTCAAAATATGATAGAAATTCAACTGCCCATTCCTTTTCAAGAATTTTCAAAATATGTAAACATTACTTCCGAAGCAAATATGAATTTACTAAATTTAATGAAACAAAAAGGATTAGAAATATTAAATGACTTTCCAAGAAAAAAATCAGATCATCACTAATTTTCTGATTTATTCTTAAACTTCAATAAAATAGGAGTACCCTGTAAATCAAAATTCTCTCGTATTTTATTTTCCAAATATCGTTCATAACTAAAATGAATTAACCCTTTACTATTAACTTGAAACGTAAACTTTGGAGGTTTCACATCACTTTGAGACACATAATAAATTTTCAAACGTTTTCCTTTATAAGATGGTGGTTCATGTAAATGAACCGCTTCCTCAATCACTTGATTTAACTGACTGGTCATAATTTCACGTCGATTACTCTCATAAGCTTTAATAATTTCTGGCATCAACAAATGAATTCTTTTCTTCGTAAGTGCAGATAAAAAGACAACATTCACATATCTTAAAAACTGAAATTCATAATACACATTTTCTTTCCAACATTTTAACTCTTGATCTGGATTTTTTACCATATCCCATTTATTAACAACCAAAACAATTCCCTTACCAGCATTCTCTGCAAGAGAAACGATATGCTTATCATGTTCCGTAATTCCTTCCACTGCATCAATCACTAAAACACATACATCACTTCGTTCAATTGCTTTCATACTCCGAAGAAGACTATATTTTTCTACACTCTCATAAATCCGACCACGCTTGCGAATACCAGCCGTATCAACCACAATATACTCCTCATGTTCATAAACAAATCGCGTATCCGTAGCATCTCTTGTTGTTCCAGAAACTTCACTAACAATAGCCCGTTCTTCATTCAAAAGAGCATTTACTAGACTACTCTTTCCAACATTTGGTCGTCCTATCAAACAAAACTTACAATTGTTTTCTTCTTCCTTGGTATTTTCATTAAAATCCTTCGTAATTTCTTTTAACAATACATCAAAACCCCGCTTATGAGAGGCAGAAACTCCTAAAACAGTTTCAAATCCCAACTCATAAAACGAATAAATCAAATCATTACGAGAATCATTATCAATTTTATTAACTACAACGATAACTCTTTTATTCGATTTCAAAAGCATATCACGAATACGATAATCACTTGCATGAATTTCACTTTTTCCATCCACTACAAACAGCACAAGATCTGCTTCATCGATTGCAAACGACGCTTGAATGAAAATATCTTGATCAAAATCATCTTGACCAAAGGAAAGACCTCCAGTATCAATAAGAAAAAAAGATTTATTTTCATAAGTTACAGTTCCATAAATACGATCCCTCGTAATTCCTGGAGTATCCATAATAATTGCTTTATCTTCCTTAATCAAACGATTAAAAATAGAACTCTTACCCACATTTGGTCGCCCAATCAAACAAACCGTTTGTTTCATTTTTGCCACCCCTCTCTTTTTAGCGTACTATTCTAACATAAAATAAAAATACTTGCAAATCAAGATGCACAAAAACTCTCATCCACATTCAAATGAACATAAGCACGCTTATTTTTTAAATAAATTTGCATCGTAATGTGATCCATCGAAGAATTATCCCTTGGATCTAGAATATAACTACCTGGAGTATTTTGATCATAACGCAATTTCCCACTTGTCACCAAATCTGCAACCGTAACTTGAATTCCAGCTTCTGTCAAACTATCAATCATATCCGTTCCATATTGTTTTGCAGCCGAAGAAATAAACTCTAGCTTCTCACAATACATATCATCCTTGAGCTTAACCGAAACATTAATTGCACTTGTTACTGCAAGGGTTGCAATAATTGCCAAAAGAGCAATGACTGCCAAAAGTTCCACTAATGTAAATCCATTTCGTTTTCGATTCATACACTCACCTTACTATTAATATACCACAAAACAAACGATTCCATATAATTTTAAAACAAGATTCACACACTCACAATTAAAGTTGACTTTTTTTCCAAATGTATTATAATAAAAAACATTTTCAAAAAAGGAGTTGAAATAGATGAAAAAAACAAAGACATTATTACCTACTATACTACTTGCATTAAGTCTCATAATGAATGGTTGTGCACAAAAAGAAGAAAAATATTTAGAAACCAAAAATACTACTGATAAAAATACAAAAAATTTCCTAGAATTAAAAGAAACTTTAGCAAAACAAATTGAAACACAAATAGAAAAACAATTCTATGATGATTTTAATTCTTACCAAGTTATTTATTCTCATCCAGAACACTTAGTATCAAATCAAGATGTAGAAGATATAAAAAAAATTGCAAATACTTATCAAGAATGTACCTTCAATTATACAGGAACAGTGGAAGACATGATGAATAAAATTGCAGAAAATACAGAAAAATATTTAAACTTACACCAAGATATTCCCTATATAAATCCAATAAATAAAAGTTGCATGCATGATTTACCATTAACAGAAATAACATTTACAAATTATGAACTTTTTTCAAATCAAATACAAGAAACTTTACGGAATACAATTAAAAAAATGATAAATCAAGAATTATCAAATAATACAATGGAAGATCTATGTAGAATGCAAGATTTAATAATCGTGATTGACACTACAACGATGCCTAATACGGAAGAAGATGTAAATACATTAGCAACATATTCTTCTATCGATAATAAAATTACGATATACCTAAATACTTTTCTATTTGACTTTACCGAACAAGAAGAAATGATATTATATGACATAAACAAAGATATTATTCCAAACGAAAAAATAGAAATATTAAAAAAAACAATGATACACGAATTAAATCATATGAGAGAAAATGCTTGTAAAGATCGAATTTCAAAAGGACAATTATATCTTGAAAATGACATTTCTACTGCACTACTAGAAAGCTCTTCAGAATCTGCCGTTTATGATGAAACCGGTGCAATATATAATTATTTAAACTCAAATAGGAATAGCATTTCTTATTGTAGTGAACAAGAATTTGAAAAAGAATTACTTTTATTAACACTTACAGAGCCCTCTACCATAGATGATTTTTATGCATGTATGTTTGATACAGACCTAAACAAACTATTTGATTTTTTTCATTTAACCTCTGAGGAAGATATAAAATCATTTTTAAACATCTTAAAAAGACAGGATGGATGTCTTCTTAGTAATTCTCTTGCATTTGACATTACATCACAAGACATATTAAATCGTAGACAAGCGAAAAATATAGTTGGTGTAAATTACAGAATTGACCTTCTAAGACTTTCTTTACGAAATCTTATTGAATATAATATGAAACAAGAAAGCAAGTTAACCAAAGAAGAAATCATTACTTTAGAAAAAATTATAATATATCAAATTTGTAACAATTCAAATCTTTATAAATCAGACGAAAATGGAGAACTAATTTTTGAATCAGACGGTACACTAAAATACCATTATGATCCTACGTTTGTAGAACAACTAAAAACATTAGAAAATCTTTTTTATGATTACATAATTCAAAGTTATCAAATATCAAAAGAAGAACTATTCAAACTTTGCAAACAAGCAGATAATACAATAGAAGAAATAAATTATAGAATAAATACCTCAAGTATTCCGTCAGACCAAACTGCAATCTCTCTTCTAGAAAAATTTCCAAAACTAAAATCTGTCTTTTTAGGGTTATATTCTTTAAATGATAATTCTTATAAAAAAGTATTAACCTTAGAAGAATAAAAATCACATTTTAAAACACAAAAATCATAAAAATAACACAAACCATGATACAATAAACAAGAGGATAAATACTTATGATAATATTTAAAAATGTAAATAAAACATACCGTTCCAAATCAGGAAATCATTACCAAGCACTCCAAAACATTAACTTGCAATTAGAAGAAAAAGGACTAATCTTTTTACTCGGAAAAAGCGGCTCTGGAAAATCGACATTGCTAAATGTTTTAGGATGCCTAGATACTATTGATTCTGGTTCCATCAAAGTAAATGGTTTAGAAATCACTTCATTGAAATTAGAAGAATATGACAGCTATCGAAATAGTATCATCGGGTTCATTTTTCAAGAATTTAACTTACTAGAGCATTTAAACGTCTATGAAAATATTAGCATTGGAAAAGAATTACAAGAACAAAAAATATCATTAGAAGAAATCGACATGCTTTTAAAACAATTAAATTTAGAAGGATTAGGGAATCGAAAAATAAATGAACTATCTGGAGGACAAAAAGGAAGAGTTGCTATTGCAAGAGCTTTAATAAAAAATTCTCCCATCATTTTAGCAGACGAACCAACCGGAAACTTAGACGAAACAACGAGCGAAGAAATATTTAAAATATTAAAAGAAATTAGTAAAGAAAAACTAGTGCTCGTCGTTACTCATGACTTTGAAGCAGCCGAAAAATTTGGGAGTCGTATCATTCGAATCAAAGATGGCAAAATAGAAGAAAAAGACTTATCTATTCCAAATGAAACAAATAAAATCGCATTAAAAAAAGCCAAATTATCTTGGCACACCATTTTAAAACTAACCCAAAAAAACATAAGAGTTAAACCATTCAAACTAGTAATGAGTATCATTCTTCTTGCATTTGCCCTCACATTCATTGGTATAACTTTAACTCTTTTTACCTACAATGAAAAAGAACAAGTAATTGATGTAATGAGAAAAAATAACCTTCAAAATTACCAAATTGAAAAAATAGAGAAAACAAAGGAAGAAACAAACGATATAGAATTAAATGAGCAAGATTTACAAAAGTTAGAAACCCTAACACAAAATATCGCAAACCCTGTTTATAAAATTATAAATGCTGGAAATCCTTTATCTTTTGAACTAAATACAAGTGAAATCAAAAAGGAAAAAAATCAATTCTTCTATTCCAATTATCAAGCTCCAATTATAGAATACATTGAAATCAAAAATAATAACATGTTTCAAAAATTAATTGGAAAACTACCAGAATCAGAAAATGAAATGATAATTCATAAGCATATGGCTGAAAAAATAATCTTTTATGGAATCAAAGACAGCAACAATGAATGGTACTACCCTACCTCATTAGAACAATTAATCAAAGACCATCATCCACTCAAATTAGAAAATAATACCGTATACATTAGTGGTATCATTGATGATGATCAAAGTGCATTTCAAGAATCTCTAAGAAAAGATCGTTGGTATCCAAAAGCAATAGAACAATATTTTCGAAAAGATTATGAAAGAAATGCAACCAAAGTATATGTCAAAGGAATGACTTCTTCCTTAAAAATAGATAATCAAAACTATACCATTTTAAATAATTTATTCATTGAATCCTATTATCAAGAACAAGACCTTATTCCTCTTCAAAAAGAAATCACAATAGTAACAAAAAATGGAAGTGAAAGAAAAAACAAATTAAACAAAGACGAAATCATTATTTCCATCTCCCTATTAAAACAAATGGATGAAACATTCAAAACAGATTACCAAAAATTTTTAAGCACGGAAGAAGAAACAGAAGAAAATATATATTATTTCCTAACCAATTACTTACAAAACAAATTATCTAATATGGAAAATATAAAAATAAATCATAATACAAATGCATTTTCAACAACGATAGCCGAACCAAAAATCATTGGAATATCGTTAGATAATCATATCTATATTAGTGATGAATTTCTCACTCTTTATCAAGACCTAAACAAAAAATGCACTTCTGTATATTTCTATGAAACCAATCCCGAAAAAATCAAAAATACCATTTTAAATACAACATTCACCATTCCAAATGCAAGTGGCACATACTTTCACTTTTTCATGAATTTTGAAGGAGATATTCAAGACCGAACCTTTGCTCTCAATAGTTTAAAAGTATATACTGCATTTATTTGTAGCATCCTAATATTGTTTGCGTTCATTCTATGTTTAAACTTAATCAACTCTTCCATGATAAGTAGCAAAAAAGAGATTGGAATACTAAAATCACTAGGCACAACTTCCAAAGATATTCAAAAAATCTTTCAATTAGAAGCCATTTTCATATCAATTCTTAGTGGACTACTCGGATTACTTGCCTTTATCATCACAAGCATCCATCTAAATTCGAAAATATTTTCCACAATGTTTTACCATTTCGATATTTTATCAATAAAAATTCCAGTTATCCTCTCATTACTACTGACTACTTTAATATTTTCTATGTTAATTACCTACTATACATCAAAAAATCTTACCAAAGTCAAGCCCATCGATGCCATTCACAATAAATAAAAAATTGCAAGTATTATTTGATTGTTTATTATCATTTCGACATCAATTTGACATTTTTTTAAAAATATGCTACAATAATCCCATCAAAAAGGGGTTTTGTTATGATTAGAAATGAAAAAGAAACAAATAGATTTTTAACTTTTAATTACAATAATTCAAAAAAAGAAATAGAAGAAAAAACAAAATATTTAACAGAAAAAGAATTACGAAGTATTGAATTAGAAATTAAAAATTATCTACAAGAAATTTTAGCAAATTTACTTGGATGTCATAAATTTTTTGATGCCATAATAACTGACACACCAACTTATAACAATTATATTTTAAAAAATCAAAGAATAGGAAAAAAGAAATTAACAGAACTATTCGCATGGATTATTGCCTGTGAAAAAAAGGGATACTACTTAGACCAAATAACATTTCCTGAAAACCGTAATGATGAAATATTAAAGGAGCAAAAAAAGAAACCAAATAAAGAAGATTATTACTACCTTCCCTATTTGGAATTTAATAACTTGAATGAATTTTTAAACCAAATTAAAAAAGTATTAAAAAACAATTCGTTCTTCCGAAATCATTCTATCTTAAACACTTATCCAAATCTAAATATTCCAGATCCGAATACATTTGATTACCAAAATTATTATTATGAAACCATTGATACGACCAAATTATTAGGAGAAGAAAGAAAAATTCAACAACCAAAAGGAATTGAAGTCAATGCTATAGCTTGGATGAATAACTTTCAAAATCGTTTTTCTCTTGCAAATCCTTCAGAACATTCGATATGGAATCAAGAATTAACCAAAATAAAGGAAGCGGAAACAAAACAAGAAACAGAAAAGAAAAAACTAAAAGCAGAAAAAGAACAAGAAAAAACTAATATTTTACTACAAGGTTCAGAGCCAAAGAAAAAAAGTATTCCAAATAACATTGCTTACCAAGTTTCTGAAAAAGACATATTAGAAGAAAAAAAAGGAATATTAATTCATTTGAAAACTCTATTAGAAAAAAAGAAAAAATGCTTAAATAGAAAAGTAATGTTACCAATCGCCGGATTAATTCTATTATTGAGTGCTGCAAAATTCAAAGATTTAATGGAAGAAAAAAATCAAAAAACGATTGAAAATACATTACCATCACAAGACAAAAATCAAGACATAATAGATCGAAACTTATTAAAAGAAATTAATAAACTATTAAATGAACAACAAACAACAGAAATAATAGAATCAACCAAAGAAAATATACCCCAAACAATACCAGACCATTCACAAAATGAAGAGGAAACCGAACAATTAACATTTACAAACCTTGGAAATATCATTCAAGTAGAAGGAAAAGTTCCTTATTATATGAATTCGACATCAAACAAAGCTACTGGTACCAAAAAAGTAAATGGTTATATTACTGGTTATTTTGCTACCATCCAATCAGGAAATACCTATCAATTAATAAAATCATGTCGAAATCAAGAAGAAATGATGAACTTTTTAGAAAACTGTCCTTATGATCCAAACGATATCATTTGGAAATGTTCTATTTGTGAGAAGAAAGATGTGAACATCGAAGAATATCTAAAAAGTGAAAAAGATATTCCATATACTCTAACCACCTACTTTATCGATTACGAACCAACCAAAGAAAAAACAAGAACCAAAGGGGGAAAATAATATGACAATTTGGGAAGATGCATTAAGTAGTGATTTACTCCATGCAATACAAACCAGTCCAATTACCTTCTATGAAATTTTAAAAATATCTCCAAACTCAAAAAAAGAAGAAATAAAAAATCTTTGGAATCAAAGAAAAAAAGAAAAATTATCTCGAGAAGAATATGCAGCGTTTCACATTCTTTTACAAGAAAAAAATAGAGCGACATATGATAAAATGCTATATGAAAAAGAAAACGAAAACAGTTGGAATTTATGGGAATTAAATGAAAGACATAATGCTTTAATATCAAAAAAAAGATGGCTCATAATTCAAAAAGAAAGAGATAAAATAAAAGAATTACTAGAAACGACAGAAGATATTGAAATGTTAAATCAACAAAATCGAATCAAGCATCTAGAAAGCTATTATCAAAACGAAAATGGATATTATGTGTTAGCAAAAGATCCTCAAAACATACAAACAATTATAAAAATTGATGTCTTTCAAATAGATAACGAATGCTACCTCTATCGAATTACGGACATTCTTGGAGCCCATTTAATTGCTTCTACAGAATATTTCAATAATTGGAATAAAACAACTTCTAGATTTGGAATTCGAATACGTTCAAACAGTATAATTGACAGAGTATGTAATAATTTATCAGGATACTTTTGGATAATGGAAAGAGATTGGTTCAATAAATCGAATGTCAAATATGAATATTTTCAAAATGATTATGGAAATCAATATGCAGTAGATGAGATGAATCATGATGGTACTCCAATGGTTCTCCAAATCACCAATTTAGACAAGACAGATATCCAAATGCCAAAAAATATTTATTCAAAAACGGAAAATAACAATCGAATCATCTATGATGATTTAACAAATTTCCACCATATTCATTTATTTGGAAACACTATAAGTAAAGACCAAAAAGAAATGATTTTACAAGATGTAAGAAACACCAATCAAGAAGATGAACCGACCATCAAAAGAATATTATTTCCAAGTTATACAGACGAAGATTAAATCTTCGTCATTTTATATTCACATTTCACTATTTTCCAATTATTTTATGTTTTTCCTTATCAAAATAACTTTGTAAAGATATTTCTTGTAGTTCATAATTGTGAGAATAATATTCCAAATGATTTCTATGATCCATATAATACTTCTCCATAATTTGCCATAATAAATGAGATTTTCGTTGTTGTTCTTTCCTATCATTATCATATAAAAGCACTCTCATTCGCTCCAAAGGTATTTTACTCATCATAAAATGAATCACATCATATTTAGAAGTTAAAATTTCTCCAGTTTCTAAATTCTTTAAAGCGATTAAAGAAATATTTTCAGGAATAATACCAAAATAAGTCCAGGAATTATAAAAAGAAGATTCAAAAATTTTATCCTCTTCACAAATTCCCACTAATTTCAAACAAACTCCTTCTCCTAAAAAATTCTTCCAATCAGGAGCATTTCTTACGGATTGAACCATTTCAACAATCTTTTCCTCTCGATAAATTGCATCCTTTAAAACCTGACTCACTTCCATATTTTGACTTTGTTTTTGATCCGCCATGGCTAAAAAATTACGATAAGTTTCGATATGAATATCACCTATCGAACCACGATATTCTATAAATCTCTCAATCATCATAAAAAACATCGCAATGACTCCTTCATAACCTTTTGAATAAAAAACAGCCTTTTTAGAATCTCCAATCAATTGACTACGAATCCCTTGTTGTGGTAATAATCCATAATTTAAAATGGTTTCTAAATATTTATTTTCCGTCATATGATAATTTGCCAATACAACATTCCCCACTTTCAATGATTAAAAACTTATCAATTTCAAACATAATAACTTAAATCTACTTAAAAAACATCATATCAAATAATTTAATAGGTTTCAATTTTTAAAGAAACATAACTAGGTATTTTGCATAGATTAAATTAGAGGAGGTATTCCATGGCAAGTTATAAAGAGATTGTTACGAAAGCGGTGATTGGAAAAGCAAAAAAAACAACAACTTCTAGTTTCACCTTAGCTCCCAATGAAAAACCAGATACCGTCTTAGGTTGTTGGGTAATTAATCACAGTTTTCGTGGAAAAAATAATCAAGGAATGGTAGAAGTAACGGGAGAATTTGATATCAACGTTTGGTATTCTTACGATAATGACACCAAAACAACCGTAAGTACTGGAAGATACAATTATCATGATCGAATGAATATTCACCTAAAAGACGATGCTCATCTAACAGATTCCTCTGAAATTATTGTTCGTAGTTTAAAACAACCAACTGTTACAAACGTTGGAATTGAAAATGGTATCGTAAAATTAGATGTCGAAAAAGAACTTGGAATTGAAGTTGTTGGAAATACTAAATTAAAAGTTCCAGTAGAAGACGATGAAGACGAATACGAAGAATTATTTGATGAACCAGAAATAGAGGAAATTAAAGAAGATTATTTATCATAAGTAGCACTAATGCTGCTTTTTTGATTATAAAATACATTATAGCTTTAGTAACAAGTGATGAAGAAAACTCAATACATGTTCCACAGTTAAATAGAAGAAGTTAGATAGGAAGAGGCGGTGTAACAGTTTGCAGGATGTGCACTTTTTAAGGTAATTGGAGGCTTGGTATCACTTTTGTATTGTTCCTACCAAAGTGTACGCAGAAATGCAAATGGGTCAAATTTACTATTCTCCTTTAAAGGTTGTTTAGAAGAAAACAAAATGTATATTAAGTTATTAAATTTATTTAATTATTACAGCGTCAACCTTTTTGGGTTGACGCATATATTTTTTTATAGTATAGTATGATAGTAAATTAAAGGAGGAAAATTATGGCTGTTAAATTAAGATTAAAACGAATGGGTTCAAAACAAAAACCTTTTTATCGTATTGTAGCTGCAGACGCAAGAAGTCCAAGAGATGGAAAATTTCTTGAAACGGTTGGTACATATGACCCAATCAAAGGAAGCGATGTTGTAACAATAAAAGAAGATAGAGTTTTATATTGGATGCAAAATGGAGCAATTCCTACGGATACGGTTCGTAGTATTCTAAGCAAACAAGGAATTATGAAAAAATTTGCAGATTCAAAAATCAAAGCAGG
>CAOWNX010000012.1 GCA_948552115.1 uncultured Bacilli bacterium | reverse complement strand
ACTTGAGAATCAATAAGGAAAAAAACACCAACTGCAAAAATCAATGAAATATAGAGTAAAATATTTGGACGATTTAAAAAATGTTCAATTTTACTTGGATTATTCTTTAAACGATCATTCAAACGAAATAAAAAACGACTAATTGGAGTGACAAAAAATCTATCTAAAATACGATAAATTCCTTTAAAAATTTTTAAAACAAACTGGAATATCTTATTCATTGTCATCATCCTCCTCACGATGACTATCAGCCTCATAGAACATTTCTGCTTTTGGTTTCAATTCATCAATCAATTTCATACGAAATTCATCTAAAGTCAAATTATAATTTAGTTCCCCATTACTAGCAATACTAATTCGTCCATTTTCTTCACTAACAACAAGGGCTAAAGCATCAGATTCCTCGGCAATACCAAGTGCAGCTCGATGTCTTGTTCCTAGACGCTTATTAATATTTTGATTCATACTTGTTTTAAATACCGCTCCTGCACAAGTAATACGATCTCCTTCTAGTACAACTCCTCCATCATGAAGTGGACTATTTGGAAAAAACAAATTACACAAAAGTTCACTTGAAACATCTGCATAAATTTTAGTAGCTGGTTCAATATATTCTAATAAAGAAACATCTCGTTCTATAACAATAAGGGCTCCAATACGATTTCGCTTTAAATACTCAACCGCTTCCATAATTTCACAAATAACACGTTCTCTTTCATCAACCGTTAAAATTTTATGTCTTCCAAGCAAATGAGTACGACCAATACTTTCCAAAACTCCACGAATTTCAGGTTGAAAAATAATAATCACTGCAATCGGTCCCCAAGCAATCACATATTCCAAAAGAAGACCAACCGTATATAAATTTAATATTTTACTAACAATTTCAATGGCCAATATTAACAAAACACCTTTTAAAATCAAAACCATTTTTACATTATTTTTAATATTTTTTAAAATAAAATAAAACAACATCCATACAATACAGATATCTAATATTTTTGTGAGTATCGCCCAAAATCCAGCTAAAGACATTTCATCACTCCTTTTTATTTTGCTTATTCATTATAACATTATAATTAAATTTCGTCTATGATAAAGAACGAACAAAAAAAGTGTTTCATCAAAAAAACACCTATATTACCAAGAATTATTAAAGTAAAATTTTTATTTTCCTAAAACTTCAAAAGAAGTAGATTGATTCGTTAAATTAGAGCCCATATTCATGGTAGAATTTGGCATTGTTTGATTATAATTCGAATATGGATTAGAATTCCAATTTTGATTTTGAACATTCCCATAATTAGTCTGAGAAGTTCCATAATTTTGTTGCGGATAAGAATTTTGTGGGACTTGATTCATCATAGGATTCATTTGTTGATTTGGATAATTCATCCCCGAATTAGGATTCACTGCAGAAGAAAGAGTCTTATTTTGAGCTGATACTGCTAAATTCGTTAGATTCCGTTGCATTTCCAAAGGACTATCAAATACAGTAGCAGGTTTCTGTTCCTTACTATCCACAATATAACCAACCAAAGCAAAAAATAATACAATGGTTATCATTAAAAACCAAACATAATTATTTACTAAAAAATCGATAAAAAAGTCCATTAAAAACTCCTCCTTTTTATTCTGTTATAATGAAAGATTGACTTGTTGGTTGAATTTGTATCCAAGTATTTCCATCATTTAAGACAACCTCTGTTCCATCCAAATAAGTATATTTTGTTTTACCACTTCGACTAGTCTTTTCAAACATTATTTTTTTAGCAACCCCATTTGTTATATAATAGCCCTCCCCCTTAGAAACCGTATCCAATTTTTGCCTTCCATAACTATCGATAGAGGTATTCTTCACTTGATAAGTGATAATATTTTTCGCAGTATATTGTTTCTTTGTTACATAATCCACATGAGGTTCTTGATTAACAAATCGCTCGTACAATTTCGTTTCCTGATTATATCGATAACTTGTTACACTACTGTTTGAATAAGGTATTTCAATTACATTTGCAGTACTACCTTCTTCCAAATTAACTTCCTCGGAAGAATATGAAAACAAAAAATTTCCTTTCCTTATATTACGATAGCTACTATCATGGATGCCTTGTTTTAACTTTTCCATACTCGTAAATGCCGTATGTTCTGTAGCAACTGGTAACGTTCGATCTTTCCAAAAATAACGATCTTGATACAATCCATTAAGATTTTGTATTCCATAAGTTTTAATATCTTTCTTAGCTTCCTCACTAAAACCCCAATGAACAAAATATGCATCATGCTCCATCACATAATCCAAATAATAAGGACGAGCACTCCGAATAGGTCCAATCACTGAAGTATCGGTATCTTGAAAAATTGCCAAAAATCGTGTTATACCACCTTCTACAATCATCTCATAAACCAAATAAGCATCTTGCAATCCCGAATGATACTTCCTTGCTACCGATAAATTATTAATCATGACTGCATAAGGACGACTTTTGGATTCTTCATCAATGACCTGTATTTTTGGCTTTTCTGAATTCATAATCTCTTGTTTTTGAAACAAAGTTTGTGAACAAAGAACAATACCAACCAAAGATAGAAAAAGAATCACAACAAGAAACCACTTGGAAGATGTTCTCTTTTGCTTTTTTCTCATATTTCCACCTATTCTAATATTAGTATAGCACAAAAAAAGAAGATTCATATCTTCTGATTTTTAAAAGTGTAAACCAATTTTTTACAGTATATTTGGAACTCGAATCAATGATTTCTCCATGTCAAAGATAGTAGGGAAAACAAAACAAGTCGAAGAAACTGTACCATTTTTTGCTTGAATTACACCGGACTCAATAATTTTTTCAAGAAACATTTTTACAAAAGGATACCATGGATGATTTCTATGCTCACTCATTACTGCAAAATTCTCTTTCGATTCATCCGAATAAGCTAAAAATTCAAAATTGGTAAAATATTTTGGTTTTTTCAATGCATTATAACATGTCATAATAAGGCAATCCTGTTGTTGATAAAACAGATTCAAAATTTCATCCAAAGAAAGCAATGGAGAAATAAGTTCCTGTAAAGATTTTGAAATACTTTCCTTATTTTCTTCTAAGCAAAGATATAAAACATGCTTCTTTCCTTCCTTAGATTCAACAGAAACTCCATCTACAATAACCTTATTTCTTGGATTCAACATCCGAAGCAAATAACAAAATGTTGGCAAAACACTATTCAATTCTAATAAAAATGCCTGATACATTCTATCATAAACAATATTTGCATTCTTTTTTTCCAAATCATAATATAACACTTGATTTGGAGAAAATTGTTTTAAATTTTCACAACGTAATTTTGCAAAAAGCAATTCTTGAATCAAGAAATCCATAAAACCACCTATGGGCTATTATATCACAAAAAAAGAGGAAAACTTAATAATTCCTCCTTTGTTCTCTTTCCAAATCTCGTTTCTTAATTGCCTCACGTTTATCATACAATTTCTTACCCTTACAAATACCGACCAATACCTTGACATATTGTTTCGAAAAATAAAGTTTCAAAGGAATTAACGTAACCCCATCTTGCATAACTTTCTCATGTAATTTTTTAATTTCTCTTTTATGGAATAACAATTTACGAGTCCGACGTTCTTCATGATTAAATTGATTCCCTTCGGTATAAGGAGCAATATAAAGATTTAAAATTTGTGCTTCCTGATTTCGCAGCAAAACAAAACTATCTGATAAATCTGCAGAACCCTTACGTAGGCTTTTAATTTCTGTACCACTAAGAACAATACCAGCCTCTATCGTTTCCAAAATCGTATAATCAAAATATGCTTTTCTATTTTTTACTTCTATCATTCTCTTCACCCACGAGCTCAAAATCTATCATCGCTGTTTCCTTACTAGCAGACACACAAACTACTCGAACCATATCTCCCACTCGATACGTTTTCTTACTATTTGTTCCAATTAATGCCAAACTCTCTGGAACATAGTTATAAAAATCGCCTTTTAAAGTTTTCACATGAACAAGACCTTCAATTAAATTAGGAAGCTCAACAAAAAAGCCAAAATTTGTTACCGTGTTAATAACTCCATCAAAAATTTCTCCAATATGACTTTCCATATATTCTGCCATTTTCATATCATCAACATCACGTTCTGCTTGATCCGCTGCAACTTCTCTCTCACTCGAATGAGCTGCAACTTCTACCAAATTTTGTTCCAAATAAGAAATCGTACTCATCGAAAAATCTTTTTCCACCAAATACTTCTTCAAAAGTCGGTGAACCATTAAATCTGGATATCTTCGAATCGGACTCGTAAAATGTGTATAAGCCCTCGAAGCTAAACCAAAATGTCCTATATTATCCTTACTATATTCTGCTTTCTTCATACTTCGAAGAAGCAAACTTGACAAAATTTTAAATTCTGGTTTCTCATCCAATTCTAAAAGTAAACGCTGCATTGTTTTTGGGGTCAAATCTGTCGTTTTCGTTTTTAATTCATACCCTAAAATTTTTACTAAATTAACAAAATCATCCACTTTTTCAGACTTTGGTTGACCATGAACACGATAAATAAAAGGAAGTTCCATATGATAAATATGACTTGCTACCGTTTCATTAGCTAAAATCATAAAAGATTCAATTAATCTTTCACCATCTTCTCTCTCTTCAACCACAACATCAATTGCTTTTCCATTTTCATCCTGAACAATCCGTGCCTCATCTAAAGCAAAATCCATATATCCTCGTTCCACACTTTTCTTTTGTAACAAATGAGCAAGTTCATTCATCAATTTCAAATTTTCCACATAAGGTTCATATCCAGGTGCTACAATATCGCGCATTAAAATATCATTCACTGCTTCATAAGTCATTTTCTTTTGACTTTGAATAAAACTTGGGCCAATCTCATAACTCTCAACAACGCCATCTGGACTAATTTTCATTACCGCAGACATCGTCAAACGAAGTTCTCCTTCATTCAAAGAACAAATTCCATTCGATAATTGATGAGGAATCATCGGAATTACCGTGTCTGCAAGATAACTAGAAGTTCCTCGTTCATATGCAGCATCCCCAAGAAAAGTATTTTCTTTAACATAATGAGAAACATCTGCAATATGAACTCCTAAAACATAAGAATTTCCTTCCATATGTAAACTAATTGCATCGTCAATATCTTTTGTATGCGACCCATCAATTGTGAAAATCATATCTTTGGTATAATCTGTACGTCCAAGCAATTCTGCTTCATTCACAGAATTCGGAATATCCAAAAGTTCTTGTTCTACTTCACTACCAAAATCTGGATCTATCTGATACTTATAAGCAATACTTAAAATATCAATCCCTGGATCATCCTTATGACCTAAAATTTTTAGAACATGTCCCAAATACTTCTTCTTATCAAGCTCCTTATCCAAACGAACCAAAACTTTGTGCCCTTCTACAAGATTTTTCGTTGTTTCAGAAGATAAAATAACAATCAAATCTTTCTTATCATCATCTAATTTCAAACGAAATTTTCCCTTATAAGAATAAATTTCTCCTACCATATCATGTAAATCACGTTTTAAAACACGAATAACTTTACCTTCCCGTTTCACTCCTTGACGAGTAATTTCTGCCAAAACAATATCATCATGCGTTGCTCCATGAATCATATCCTCTGGAATATATAAATCTTCTTCCCGTTCTAAAATAACAAAACCATATCCCTTTTTATTCAAGGACAATTTTCCAATCTTTAAACTAGGACAATTTTTTAATAAAATATATTTTTCCTTTTTTGTCTTAAAGATAATATATTCTTCTACCAAATCCTCTAACGATTCACACAATTCTCGGTACTCTTCACTACTCGTAAGCCCAAGCAAATCATTAATCTCTATTGCTTCCTTTGCTTCATGAATCGAAGACATTACCTCGATTATTCTATCTTTCAAATTTATCACTCCACTTCATAAATACAAGTTTTTTCTAAATTAACATAACGAATTTGAATCAATTCACTTCCTGTTATTTTTTTTCCTGTCATTGGATTTTTCAAATCTTCTCCAAGTAATCCGTTACTAATTAAAACATTGGTTGATACATTACATCCACTTTTCTTACAAGTTTCCTTTTTTTGTTTAATCGAAGGATCACTAAGCTCAATATAAGTACAAGCAGCATCCTCAAGCATTTGCTTAAAATCAGCAATATCCTCATCTTCACGTTGAGAAAAAATAGAAGACAAGTTATTAACTACAATAAACCCCATCAAAACCATTAAACCAATTGTTGCAATTAACTCAATTAAAGTAAAACCATTTTTTTTCATGTACTCCACCATTTTTATTATACCCTGTATTTCGAAAAATAGCGATGAAACAAATAAATTATTGACAAAAGAAAAAAGACCGAAGTCTTTTAAATTACAAATAACCAAAATGATACAACAAAGAAAACGACTCCAAGTAACATCGTAAAGCGACTAATAAATAATTCAAGTCCCCGTTCCTTCATTTTTCCAAATAAAGCTTCATTTCCGCCTGTAATAATTTGTCCAGCATCACTTGCTTTACTACTTTGTAATAAGACAATAGCAATTAAAATAATGGATACAACCAATAATATATTTTCTAAAATTTCTGTCATAACGAATACCTCCTAAACAAAATTAAATGTATCATAAATTAAATAAATTATCAAGCATTCATTGAGTCTAGCATAACCTTATAAATCTCTTCACGACCCTTTTTAGTAATCGAAGAAAACAAAATAAAATCTTCCTCAGGCAATAACTTCAAAGTTTCTCGTATTAATTTATTTTGTTTTGCATAAGTACTAGAACCAACTTTATCATATTTCGTAGCTACAATCGTCGTACGAATATTATAATACTTTAAAAACTCGTACATCAAAACATCATCCTCAGTTGGTTTATGTCGATAATCAATTAATAAAAATACCTGTAAAATATTTCTTCTACTCTTCAAATATTCCTCAATCATTAAACCAATTTTACGCGTTTGATCTTTCGATAAATTTGCATATCCATAACCTGGAACGTCGACAATATAAAATTGCTGATTCACTAAATAAAAATTCAATGTTTGGGTTTTCCCAGGCTTACTACTAGTATGAGCAAAATTCTTTCGTCCAATGAGAGCATTAATAAAACTACTTTTTCCAACATTACTTCGTCCCACTAGCAAAAACTCAGGAATTGACTCATCCGGATATTGACTTTGACGAACAGCAATTTGACTTAGCTCTACACTATCAATTTTCATAAGATTTCACCTGAACGTATTATACTAAACATTATGTTTTTTTGCAAATTTCTATGATTCAAAGAAAGATAAAAACGAACTAGACTTCTTATTCAAAAAAGAAAGAATACTAATTTGCAAAATGCCAAAGAGAATCAAAAAGACTCCAATCACTTCTCCTCCAAGTAATTGAGCAAACGGATTAATAAACAATAAAATAGCAATAAAATCAATCAATACATTGCTTACCAATAACACTAAAGCATCATTATCATGCATTCGAAAAAAATAAAAAGATTCCAAATAATGACCAAAAGAGATAGTAAGATAAAATACTCCTAATAAATTCAAAACTCCTTGAATATTTTCTTGAAAAAAAACAAAAGTTCCTAAAAGAAATGAAATGATTCCGTAAAGAATACAAAAATTATAAAAAGACAACTCTCTTCTTCGAAAAAAGAAATAAAACGCAATTCCTGCATAAAGAAAAAAACTAAATGCAATGAAAATTCGTAGTACAATCGATGAAATTCCAGACCATATTGCCAAAACAACACCAAGGAAAATAAATAAAACAGTAAAAATGGTAAATGCATCTAAATATTTTTGAAATTCCAATTCAATATTTGAAAATAAACGTTTCTTACGACGATGAAAAATTCTTTCTAAAATTCCACCAGAACTTTTCTTTTGTGCTTCCTCATTATACATAATCTTCACCGTCCAAATTTCCCTTATTATATCATGAATAAAAACAATTGAAAAGAAGCTTTCCAATCACTCACTTGATATTTCAAAAAAGTATGTTATAATAACTTACTAAAAAAGGGGGATATACATGTTGATTAAAGAATTGAATATCCAAGAATTTGAAGAATTTGTAACAAAGAATCCATTAGGAAGTCATTACCAATCATCCAATTATGCATTACTGATGAGTGAAGCTGGATTTGATTATGACCTCATTGGTTTGGTGGATGAATCAAATAATCCACGCTGCCTCTCTAATATTATTTAAAAAAATTGGTTTAAAAATAAAATATGGATATGCTCCGAAAGGTTTTATTCTAGACTATTTCAATCAATCATTATTAAAAGAATTTACCGAAAAATTAAAAGAATATTACTTAGAAAAAAATGTTGTCTTTATTAAAATAAATCCTGAAATTGCCATTTCCGAAGTAGATATAAAAAATTACACAAGAACATACAATTGGAATGCTGAAATAAAAGATTTTCTAAATGATCTTGGATATATAAAATTAAAAGATAATCTATATTTTGAATCTCTCTTACCTAGATTTGGAGGAATCTTAAACTTAAAAAATTTATCTTTAAACAATTTCCAAAAAAACACCAGAAATAAAATCAAACGTTCAATTCAAAAAGGATTAGAATTTGAGAAATCGGAACGAAGTGGAATTGACCTATTTTATAATTTCATCAAAGATAAAAGAAATAGAGATGAATTTTATTATAAAGACTACTACAATATTTTTCATAAAGACGATCAAATTGACCTATTCTTAGTTAGTATTAATACCAAAGAATTTTTAATAAATGCCAAAGAATTATACGAAAAAGAATTAGAAAACAACAATCAATTAAATCATAATCTTATCGAAAAAAATTCTCAAAAAAATATCAATTTAAAAATGAATTCAGACCGAAAATTATTAGCTTATAAAAATGATGTTTTAGAAGCAACCGAAAGAAATAGTAAAAACGAAAAAATCTACATTGCTGGAGCATTAATCATTAAATACAAAAATAGAGTCCAGTTACTTATGAGTGGTTACGACAGAAAATTTAGAAGATTTTGTCCAAATTATTTCTTACATTACAAACTAATGGAATACTATCAAAAAGACTATCAATACTTTGATTTAAATGGACTTACTGGAGACTTTACCAAAGAAAATCCATATTATGGATTAAACAAATTTAAATTAGGATTCAATCCCAAAGTATATGAATTTATTGGAGAATACGACTTAGTCATTCAAGAAAAAAAATACAGTCAATTATTATCAAATGGCACACTTGCTAAAATATTTAATAAACCTGATTTAAAAAAGCCAAAAGAAAAAGTAGAAAATTAAAAAAGAGCTCTTTGAAAAAAGAGCTTTTTATATGCAAAAAAAGAACTCTCTGAAAAGAAAGTTCTTTATTTTATTATTCAATAATTTCAGAAACTACTCCGGCACCAACAGTACGTCCACCCTCACGGATAGAGAACTTCGTTCCGTTTTCAATAGCAACTGGAGCAATTAATTCTACAGTCATATCAATATTGTCACCAGGCATTACCATTTCAACTCCACTAGGAAGTTCAATGACACCAGTAACATCAGTAGTACGGAAATAGAATTGTGGTCTGTAATTTGAGAAGAATGGAGTATGACGTCCGCCTTCTTCTTTCGTTAATACATAAACACTTGCTTTGAATTTTGTATGAGGATGAACACTTCCAGGTTTAGCAAGTACTTGTCCTCTTTCTACTTCATCACGAGTGATACCACGTAACAATGCACCAGCATTATCTCCTGCTTGAGCAAAGTCAAGAGATTTTCTGAACATTTCGATTCCAGTAACAACTGTTTTCTTCGTTTCTTTAAGTCCAACGATTTCAACTTCATCATTAAGATTTAATTGTCCACGTTCAACACGTCCAGTAACAACAGTTCCACGTCCTGAGATAGTGAAAACATCTTCAATACTCATTAAGAATGGTTTATCTGTATCACGAACTGGAGAAGGAATATATTCATCAACTGCAGCCATTAAATCACGAATAGATTGAGCAGCTGTTTCATCACCTTCAATAGCTTTAAGTGCACTACCACGAATGATAGGACATTCACTATCGAATTCATACTCTCCTAATAATTCTCTAATTTCCATTTCTACTAAATCAAGTAATTCTGGATCATCTACTTGGTCACATTTATTCATGTAAACAACAATTTTAGGTACTCCAACTTGACGAGATAGTAAGATATGTTCTCTTGTTTGAGGCATAGGACCATCTGCAGCAGATACTACAAGGATAGCTCCATCCATTTGAGCAGCACCAGTAATCATGTTTTTAACATAGTCAGCATGTCCTGGGCAGTCTACGTGAGCATAATGACGTTTGTCTGTTTCATACTCAACGTGAGCAGTATTAATTGTAATACCTCTTTCTCTTTCTTCTGGTGCTTTATCGATATCAGCATAATCAACAAATTTACCAAAATATTTAGTAATAGCAGCTGTTAAAGTTGTTTTACCATGGTCAACATGTCCAATAGTACCAATGTTAACGTGTTCTTTTGAACGATCAAATTTTTCTTTTGCCATTTGATTTTTCTCCTTTCATTTTCTATCTATTTTATTTTATCTAATGCTTGAAAATTATTCAAGTATTATTTTTAGTTAACGCTGTTTTTCTTAATAATTTCTTCAGCGATAGATTTCGGAACTTCTTCATAATGATCTAGTTCCATAACAAAGTTTCCTCTACCTTGAGTATTTGAACGCAAACTTGTTGCATAACCAAACATCTCAGCAAGTGGAACCATTGCTGTTATCTGTAAAGCATTTCCACGTGATTCTTGTCCAAGTGGACGTCCTCTACGACTTGTTAAATCTCCCATAACATTTCCCATATATTCATCAGGAACTGTGACAGAAACTTTCATAACTGGTTCAAGTAAAACTGGTTTACATTTATTCTTTGCTTCCTTTAAAGACATACTTGCTGCAATTTTAAATGCCATTTCACTAGAGTCTACATCATGATAAGATCCATCATAAAGTGTTGCCTTAACATCAACAAGCGGATATCCTGCTAAGATTCCTCCAGCCATAGCTTCTTGAAGACCTTTATCGGTCACTGGAATATATTCACGAGGAACAACTCCTCCAACAATCGCATCGACAAACTCATATCCTTTTTCTGGATTTGGTTCAAAACGAATCCAAACATGTCCATATTGTCCACGTCCACCACTTTGTTTAATATACTTACCTTCACATTCACCCATTTGCGTGATTGTTTCACGATAAGCAACTTGAGGACGTCCCATATTTGCTTCCACATTAAATTCCCGTTTCATACGATCTACAATAATATCTAAGTGCAATTCACCCATACCACTAATAATCGTTTGACCAGTTTCACGATCTGTTTTGTATTTAAACGTTGGATCTTCCTCAGCAAGTTTTTGAAGTGCCAAAGCCATTTTATCTTGGTCACCCTTACTTTTTGGTTCTACTGCTAAGTCAATAACAGGAAGTGGGAATTCCATACCTTTCATGATACATGGATTTTTTTCATCACATAATGTATCTGCGGTAGTCGTATTCTTAAGTCCTACAGCAGCAGCAATTTCTCCACAATACACTTCTGTAATTTCCTTACGAGTATTGGCATGCATTTGTAAAATACGTCCAATTCGTTCTTTCTCACCTTTAGTACTATTTAGTACATAACTTCCACTTGTAAGTTTACCAGAATAAACACGGAAGAATGCCAAACGTCCAACAAATGGATCCGTTGCAATTTTAAATGCAAGAGCCGTAAATGGTTCATCATCACTCGGATGACGTAAAATATCTTCTCCTGTTTTTGGATTAAAACATTCAATTGCTTCGACATCCGTTGGAGCAGGCATATAATCAACAATAGCATCAAGTAATAACTTAACACCTTTATTTCCAAGCGCTGTTCCACACATAACAGGGAAGAATTCTACATTTAAAGTTCCCTTTCGAATAGCAGATTTAATTTCTTCTATCGTAAGTTCTTCACCATTCAAATATTTTTCCATCAAAGCATCATCAAATTCAACAACAGTTTCCAAAAGTTCTGCACGTTTTTGATTTGCAACTTCTACTAAATCAGCAGGAATTTCAATCTCCTCAGCATTTTCTTCTTCTCCACCATCATAATGATAAGCTTTCATAGTAACTAAATCAATAACTCCATTAAATTCGCTTTCTGCTCCAATCGGCCATTCAATTGGTTTTGCATTAACTCCCAAACGATCTTTAATCGTCTTTAAGCTATATTCAAAATCAGCTCCCATTTTGTCCATTTTATTAGCAAAAATAATTCTTGGAACTTTAAATTCTGTAGCTTGTCTCCATACCGTTTCCGTTTGAGGTTCTACTCCAGCTTGAGCATCAATAAGTGCCACTGCACCATCAAGTACGCGAAGACTTCTTGATACTTCAACCGTAAAGTCTACGTGACCTGGAGTATCGATAATATTATAACGGTATCCTTTCCAATGTGCGGTAGTTGCAGCACTTGTAATTGTAATACCTCTTTCTTTTTCTTGTTCCATCCAATCCATTTGAGAAGCTCCATCATGAGTCTCTCCAATTTTATGAATTTTACCCGTATGATATAAAATACGTTCTGTCGTAGTTGTTTTTCCAGCATCGATATGAGCCATAATACCTATATTACGAACTTTATCAATAGAAACATCTCTTGCCATAAAATTTACACCTACCATCTATAATGAGCAAATGCTTTATTTGCTTCTGCCATTTTGTGAGTATCCTCACGTTTTTTCATAGCGCCACCTGTTCCATTTGCGGCATCAATAAGTTCATTTGCTAAATTAACAGCCATTCCCTTACCATTTCTAAGTTTCGCATAATTAACAATCCAACGAAGCGCCAACGCTTGACTTCTCTCATCGCTTACTTCAATTGGAACTT
>CAOWNX010000011.1 GCA_948552115.1 uncultured Bacilli bacterium | reverse complement strand
CTGAATTTAAATATTCAAAACTTTCAAGTAACATTTTTGCACTTTTAGAATCTAATGCACCAGTTGGTTCATCCGCTAAAACAAGTTTTGGATTCGTAATAATAGCTCTAGCACTTGCTACACGTTGTTTCTGTCCACCACTCATTTGATAAGGATATTTATCTAACACATTTGTAATATTCAAATCCCTAGCAATTTTTTCAATTCGTTTTTTTATATCAGAATACGAAACATTTTGAATCGACAACGCGAGTGCAATATTTTCATAAGAAGTCAATGTATCAAGTAAATTAAAATCTTGAAAAATAAACCCTAATTTTTCTCTTCGAAACAAATTTAATTGATTTCCTTTTAATTTTGTAATATCTTCTCCATCTACGAAAATAGTTCCACTAGTAACTTTATCTATCGTCGAAATACAATTAAGTAAAGTTGTTTTACCAGAACCACTTGCTCCCATTATCGAAACAAACTCTCCTTTCGAAACAGAAAAAGAAATTCGATCTACTGCTTTCGTAATATTACTCTTATTTCCATAATACTTTTCCACATTTTTAAGTTCTAAAATAGATTCCATAAAAATCACTCCTTTGTTTCATTCTAAAACAGAAATGCAAAAGATTCTATCGATTATCCTTACAATTTCTTACATTTTTGTAAGAAAAAAACAATACCTCCAAAAAGTATTGTTATTTTTGTTCAATTTTATTCTTTCCCATAATATGATTTTTAATTTTCATGTAATCCGTTGCATAAATTTGTGAATCATTATTTATATCTGCTGCCATATAATAAGCTCCAACTAATTTTGATTTTCCCATAATATGATTTTTAACTTTTACATAATCGGTAGCATAAATTTTTCCATCGCCATTAACATCGCCCTTTACTACTACTGTATAAGAATACTCTTTCTGATTAAACCGTAAAACAAATTTCATATTAGTAGAAATAATTCCAGTAGTAATTTCTTGATTTGAGGCATTTTTAAAATGAAGTAAAGTAACAGAAGGTTTACTAGAAAGTAATTTTCTGACATCTTGAATCGAAGCCCCAAGTGAGAAACCAACGACATAACTATCTTTTTTAATTAATCCAAATTGCTTTAATACATCTTGCTCAGAAAGGATAACTTCTCTTTTCTTAACCGTAATCGTTGCAGTTACTTTTTTTCCATTACTAGTACTTGCGATTATCGTTGCCGATCCAACACCTTTTGCTACAACTTTTCCACTTTTATCTACTGTTGCTACATTTTGGTTACTACTACTCCATGCAATCACTTTTGACATGGTCGTATTACTTGGTGTAATTGTTCCTTTTAAAGTAATAGATTCCCCAACATACAAACTTGCACTCGTTTTATCCAATGTAATTCCTGTTATATCTATTGGTTTTTGCTTAACCGTAATCGTTGCAGTTACTTTTTTTCCATTACTAGTACTTGCGGTTATCGTTGCCGATCCAACACCTTTTGCTACAACTTTTCCACTTTTATCTACTGTTGCTACATTTTGGTTACTACTACTCCATACAATCACTTTTGACATGGTCGTATTACTTGGTGTAATTGTTCCTTTTAAAGTAATAGATTCTCCAACATATAAACTTGCACTTGTTTTATCCAATGTAATTCCTGTTATATCTATCACTGGATTAGAATTTTCAAAAATTGTAACTTTTGTTTCAAATTTCATCGACACATTACCAACTGAAAGATTTGTAATCAATGTTGTAACACCAGATTTAATTCCATGTATTTTTCCATTCTCAAATATAGCAATTGTTACATCTTTGGACTGATGAGAAAAAGTTAAAGATGTACTAGGATTCGTAACAATTGATAAAGGAACATCTTCTTGAACCTTTCCGCTTACTTCCATAGGAACAGAGATACCTACAATACCACGACCCAAAGAAGTTTCTGGTAAAACAGAAGTATTATGAAAAAACGAATATCCACCAACAGGTTTCAAATTAGAATTTTTTCTATCATAATAAACTTGCTTAGGAACACGATAGACTGTATCACTAATAGACATTAAACCAATAAAACCCCCAACGTTTTCATTTCCACTTATTTCACCATTACTAAAACTATCACTTATAGTTGCATTCAAATTCACTCCAATGAATCCACCAACATTTTTTGGAGACTTCACGTTCAAAGAAGAAGAACATTTCTCTATTGTTGTAGTATTGGAAGCATACCCAACAAACCCTCCTGTTGAACTCATGCTATTAATAGAACTTTCAATATTCGTTACACTTCCAGATTTTAAATGAACATTACGAATCACTCCATTTGAAATAGTAGAAGAAAGCCCTCCTAAATAATTTCCTGATTTTGGACTAACTACAATATTTTCGACATTCAAATTTTCAATCGTAGAAGAAGTTTGAAAATCTCCAACATCTTCAAATACACCAGTACCTACAGAACGAATATTTTTTAAAGTTTTCCCGTTTCCATTTAAATGTCCTAAAAATGTAATTGCAGGATAATTCGAAATAGAAGAAAAATCAATATCTTGTGTCAAAAGATAATACTTACCTTTCGTATTTTGATTCATATAAAACAAAAAGCTTTCTGCATTTGTAATTTTATAAGGATCTTTTTGCGTACCATTTCCATCAAATTTCGGAAAATCAATTTGTACAGTAATCGTATCGAATGTTTCTTCAACTACTTTCAAAACTAATCCAGAATTGCTTCCATCTGCATAATAAATCGTATTTCCATCAAAACTATGATCACCAATCACAATATTTTTCCCTAAACTAGGTCGATTCAGATTTAAAGTAGCTCGTGATAAATCTCCTTTTGCTTCCCCTAAAATAGTTTCCCCTGGACGAAATACATAAACCAAATCTTGACTACCATTCATTCCGCTGCCATTATTTCCTGTATACTTATTCTTTTCATTGACACGATAAACGATTACTCCACTTTGATCCACAGAAGACGATGGATAAGTATTCATTTTTTCATGATACTCAATTACAAAAAATTCATCATCCTTCCCTTGGTCCAACTGAATTTTTACAGCTCTTTTTTCAAATGCATCCAAGTACTTGGGTTTCACAAGTGTTACTGTTTGAGACTCCTTAATAACTTCTAACGGCTGATGCCAATTTGTTTCCCGATTATAATCACTAATAAAATAAGTTAAAAAAGATTGAGGATTCGAACCAATTACAGTTCCCATCACATCAAAGAAACCAATCGGACGAGTACTACCAGATGCTCCATGACGATACAAATCAGAAAAACCTAAAGTATGTCCAAACTCATGAATAATCGTTCCATAAGTTCCTTTATTGAGTGAAAATAATCCTGCCGTTTTCGTATAATCATATGCATACAAAAGATTATAGGAAACTACACGTTTTCCATGTAAAGTTGTAAGAATATTAGAATTATCCTTTTTATGAGACCATAACAAATCTCCCCATGAAACATTACTAACTCCAGACTCTAAACCTTCTACAACAAAACTAATTGCGTCCACAACTCCATCATTTTTAATATCAATAGAAGATGCGGTTATCGAAGATTCTACTTGTCCTTGAACTGCAGATAGTGCACCATTTACAAGTTCGGTTTCTCGCTTTAAAGACTCATCACTATCTTTATAACCAATTGGATTACTAGAACTATATCTTTGATAGTATCCCATTGGATTTGGATCTTGATAAGAAACTACGACTCCATTTTGTTTAGGAAAAATCTCTGTATCAATCGATAACTTTCCATAACTTTGTTGTTCAAAATAACTTTTAAAAGAAGGAACTTCTATTACACCATTAACAGAATCCATAGAAAAACTTTTACTATTATAAATTTTTTCTGCATTCATAACACTTTGTGGATCATCCAAATGATTACTCATCAACGTATCACTATCAGAAAATTCAATAAAAATAACAATATTTTTTAAATTGGTAACTCCAGATTTTGACTGACTAGCCATAGCAAGAGAATCAGTCCAGAAAGATTCCTTAGAAAAATTTTCAAAATAAGAAAAAGAAGAAAGAAGAAAAAGAAAAGAAAAAGACCAAACAAAGAAATACTTACGCATTTTTTTCATGACTTTTCTCCTTTCTCAAAACAAAAAGATAAACCAGAAAAACAACGATCCCTAAAAGCAAAACTGAAAGAATAACTAAGAAAATAGTTTGAAAATGAACTTTATTAACTAATTTTTCGTATTCTTGATAAGTAATAGGAGCTTGATTCAAATACAATTGCAAAGTTCCTTCACTCTTTTCATAAAGATATTTTACTTTTTCACCTTGATTATTCACCGCAGAAAGTAAAAAATATTGATCCATTCCTTCATCCTCAAAAACATATCCCATAACCTCTTGTTCTTCAATTGTTAACGAAGAAGGCTTCATTCCTTTAAACTCCTCAGAATCAATCAAATAATAATCACGATTGAATAATTTCATTGGAACAAATTTACTAATACATTCTTGTTTCGTTTCATCGAACAAATAAAATGACTTTTCTTCTCCACTGACCCCATAAATCAAAGAAATCTGTTCATTAGAAAATACTGAAATATTTTTTTCACCTACAGAAACCTCTTTTTTTTCAAACTCTTTTGGAACTATTTCAGAATTAACATAAGATAACACCCCAACACTAGTATCATCATAAGTAAAATAAATACTTGGCGTTTCTTCTACAATTGCTTTAATTTGATATGTTTTCTTTTCTCCATTTTCTGCCGTCACCACAATATCAAATACATTCTCTAATTCTTTCAATTTTTTTTCTCCCAAACCTTCGATACGAGCTTTTTCATGCTTTGAAGTTCCTTCAATTTTCAAAGCAGTTGCATCCTTTGGTAAATTTACAGTATAATTTTTCACATCACTAGAAAACTCAGGAATCAATGTTCCAACAGATATTTTTAAAGAAGATAAAGAATTCTCAGAAGATTTCGTATCTACAACAGGCTTTTGCGTCCCAGAACAAGGTTGACTTGGTTTTTGATTTGTTTGAGGCTTATTCGATCCACTTGGTTTATTATTTGAAGCCACAATATTCACTTGAACACTTTTCGCTCCAGGATTATACTCATTCGCATCTGCATCAGAAAATCCCTTTTGTGGTGTAGCAGTTATCACAACACTACCACTACTTCCAGCCTTTACTGTAATATTCTGACGGTTTTGCTCTACCCAGACACTACTCGTAGATAAAGTACCATTTTTCACACTCAAATTAACACGACCAATGGCATCTCCACCAACTGAAACTGTAAAAGTAGAATTTGGACTTACTTGTTTGGTACTTGAAGTAATAGAAAAAGATGCTGCAAAAATAATTTTTGGTACTAGAAAAAAGCTACAAAAAAAGAATAAAATAGAAATCGTTTTTTTCATAACACACCTCAAAAATAATATATTAATTTCTTGGCATCATCATAACATTAAAACTAATTTTTTAAAAGACTTTTTCTTTAGAAAAAAAAGGAAAAAATTATTGAACCACTTGATAAAAATCCGTTTTAGAAAAAATAATAGTTACCATCGTATATTCTTGAAATTTAGATTCAATTATAATATGATGACCCAACTTATCAATCAAATTTTTCACAATATAAAGTCCCATACCTGTAGAACTAGAAAGTTTTCTACCATGAAAACCAGTAAATGACTTATCAAAAACACGAGGTAAATCAGATTCTAAAATTCCACATCCATCATCCCAAATGTTTAAACAAATTTGATTTTCAGATTCATTGGAAGTAATTCGAATATGTGCTTCTTTCTTTCTCCGATATTTAAAAGAATTAGATAAAATTTGATTTAAAATAAAAACCATCCATTTTTCATCGGTAAACACCTCACCATTTACATCAACAACTAGATTAATATGTTGCAAAAGAAAACTATCCATATTCTTTTGTACCACTTCATGAACAATTTCTTTTAAATTACAAGAATGAATCAAATAATCCTTTTCCACGGTTTCGCTGCGAACATAAAATAGAACTTGTTCCAAAAAATTATCCAAACGATTCAGTTGCTCTTTAATTTTTCCTTCATTTTTCTCCCGATTATGAAACAACAACATTAAATTAGATAAAGGTATTTTCACTTCATGAATCCATAATTCAATATAATCTTTAAAATCATTATTCTTTAATTCCAAAGTATTCAAATGCTCTTTCATCGACTTATCAATCTCATAAATTGCTTCCATCATTTTCTTTGCTTCAAAAAAATTTGGAACAACATCCATTTCAGAAATCAAATATTTTTGTTCCAAAGAATCTAATAATGAAAAAAAAGAATCATAAAAAAACTTTCGTTGAAAATAAAAATAGAAAAAACAAAAAATCCCAAAGCAAAGAAAAACAATCAAAAATAAGAATAAAAAAGATAATTCAACTTGAAGTTGCCAAAAAAATAAGAAAAACAAAAAAACGAAAAACAAATATCCAAGAAAAAAGAAAGCATAATGGCGAAAATAATCACAAAATTTCATTTTAACAAATACCCAATTCCTTTTCTTGTTTCAATGACAGAAGCAAGTCCCACTTCTTTTAACTTTGATCGCAATCTGCTAATATTAACCGATAATGTATTATCATCGATAAACTCCTCACTATCCCATAAATACCTCATAATATCTTCTCGCCTCACCAAAACTCCACGATGCATCAAAAAATATTTAAAAATTAAGACCTCATTTTTAGTTAAATAAAAATCTTGATTATCATAACTCATAATTCCTCGATCCACATAAAGTTTAATATTTTCATAATCAATCACAGAATAATCCTGTTCCATTCTCTTAAAAATGGCTTCCATGCGTAAAAGTAAAATTGTTGGATTATAAGGTTTTGTAATATAATCATCCGCCCCATAACTCATCGATAACACTTCATCGCAATCATTATTACAACTAGTTAACATGATAACAGGAATATTTGAAACTTCTCTTAATTTTTTTAATATCTGTTCTCCATTTTGATTTGGTAAATGAATATCCAATAACACCAAATCAGTTTGAACCCTTAAAATATCCGCTACGACATTAGAAAAATCACGAAGTACGATGGTATCATACCCAGAACTTTTTAAAAATTTAGAAAGTTCACTTTGCAATACCATATCATCTTCTACAATGAAAACTTTTTTCATAAAACAACCTCTATTCAATTGGAATCCAAAATTCCATAAAATTCTTATCATATACTTCCAAATCTGGAATATTTCTTAATCGAAAATCGTGAGTATTTAAAAATTGATGAGATAACATTTGAATATCTTTCGCATTTCTAGAATGAATTCGAAAAATTAACCATGTACTTTTTGCAATGTCATATCGTTCCAATCCTTCCTTTTTCTCTTTTGATAGCACCCAATATTCATAATTATCCTTAGAATCTCGATCTTCATAAACGACCATTCCATAATCCTCAATATGATAAGTCTTCCGCATATAATCAAAAAATTTTGGAGCATCCTGATTAATATTATCTTTATTTGTTTTAACGCCTTTTCCATATAGAGTAAAAGAAGAATGATTTTGAATCGAATACTCCATATTTTCAATTTGCATACCAAATTCATCAAAATAAAGTTTGGGATAATTGCGATGATTTACACAACCTCTTTTTACTTCACTTGGTTTAACCCCATGAAATTTAAAAAAAGCTCTCGAAAAAGAAGTAGGATTTTCATAACCATAACGCAGTGCCACATCAATAATTCTCTCTTTTCCATAAAACAAATCATCAAAAGCCACACTCAATCGACGATTTCGAACATATTCTGTTAAAGTTAACGAACAAACCAAAGAAAAAACCCGCTCCATCGTATAAGAATTTACTCCTAGGAATCGAGATAAAATTGTATAATCAATCACACTGGTTAAATGCGTATCAATATAATCAAAAATTTGATTCATGGAATGATAAAAATTCATAATATCACCATATAACTATTTATCATTCGTAATATCACCGCTTACGGAAATATCAATTTTTTCTCCCAAATACTGTGGTTTTGCATGAAATCGAGAAAGAAAAAAATCTTTATTCCGTGCTAAAATTTCTCGAAGTTCTCTCATCATTTGTTTCGAATAAACTGCTTGATCACTCGCATAACCATAAGCATTAAGTCCAATACTTTCAGCAATATCCAAAGCTCGATACAAATGATAACTTTGCGAAACAATCACAACATTATGAAGTCCAAATACTTCTTTCGCACGATAAACACTATCATAAGTAGAAAAACCAGCATGATCCATAAAAATAGCCGAAGAAGAAATATTCTTACCTATCGCATAATCTTTCATTACTTGCACTTCATTATAATACTTCGTTCCATGATCTCCACTCATAATAATCTTATCTGCTATATTTTCATGATAAAGTTCAATTCCCTTTAACAAACGATCTTCTAACATTGCACTAGGAGTATTATCACTTCGAACTTGACACCCCAAAACTAAAATAGCATCAAATCCCTTATCTTTTAACTCATTTTGTGTTAATATCCGAGTTTTTGTATGTCCTATAACATAAAAGTTAATACTTAAAATACCCACAATTCCAAGAAAAATAGAAACAACACAAAAAAGAAAGATACGTCGAAACCATTTCATTAGCAAATATCTTTCTTCCAAAGTCCATGTAAATTACAATAAGCATAAATTGCTTTTGCATTATAAATATTTTGTAATGTAAAAACAGGTTCTCGAGAATTTTCAAACGAATGATAAATATACCCATCTTCTACTTCTAAAACAACCCACAATATAGAATGCTCCTCTGTCATGGGATGCATGATATCTCCAACACTAATAATGAAAAAATCATCCTTCATATGATAAATCGGAACATGTTTCTCGTGCGAACCATCACTTTCATTTGGAATTAACAAAGTCATTTTTTCTTGACAACAAGTAAGATCCTCATCCTTTGTACTAAAAATTACATGTTTACAACGTTCACATTGATAAAAATACATTTCATTCACCTCTATTCATAATAAAAGGAATCAAGAAAAAAGTCAACTTACGATTTCAGTCGTAATTCCCTCACCCACATTGGGATGCTTCGAAGAATAAAGAAAATCAACCCCAATACATAAAACCAAAACAATACACAAAATAGATTTCCAATGAGGATTCCATTTTCGATAAAAATTATCTAAAATAGGAGCTAAAACATAAACAAAAAACAAACCACCAAGTCCAAAAAAGAACAATCCCTCAAAGCAAATTCTTCCATGAAGATTTAAAAAGAATCCAGTATAATCCCACCATTTTAAATGTTTAAACGTTTCTAAATAAAAACTCGTTCCATATTCCACAACTCCACAGATTAAAACAGTAAGAAAAAACAAAAGTATTGGACGATGACGAATATCTTTTAATAAAAACAAAATCAAAACGCCACCACTCCCATAAATCGGAAGCCAAGGTCCATAAAGTGCTCCTCGGTTCACAAAGATTCCTTCACCAAACAATGTAATTCCTACTTCCCACAACCAGCCCAAAAAAGAAAAGGAAAAGAAAAATAAAATATAAGAAGAAAGAGAATAAGCCCGATTATAATCCAATTGCTTCAGAAATTTTCGGCTAGAATGTTCCTTTAAAAAATATTTTTCTTCTGGATATTCTTTCAACCCATTTGGATTTTCTGCTAAATAAGAATCTGGAAAACAATGCATCCCTTGCTTGATACAAAAATGACGTAAATTCATATAAAATTCAGCCATCGTAGCTGATTTATAAGGATTCGTGTAAAATAAATTAAAAATATTCAAAGTAAAAAAACCGACAATTCCCCAACCCAAAAAAGAACAATCAAGTAAAAACAATTCCCATTTATGACCATACATCATTTGTGAAGAAATTGAAAGAACTTCTCTAGATTTTAATTCTGGATTCTCTGCTAACAAATAAGGAACCATTCGATAAGCATAAATTTTAATCGGTCCACCAACAATTGTAAATAACCATAATAATTGATGAAAAAATTTAGAAATTTGCACCAATGCGATATGAAAATTTTTCCTTATTCGAAAAGGAAGCAAAGTTCTCCCAATAGTAGTCGAAGAATAAAGACGATTTTCTAAAAAAAAGCGAACTTTAGAAACTTCAAATACAGTAGAAAAAAACAACCAATAAAGTATACTTAGAACTACTCCAAAAATAATAATAATTCCTGCTAAAATTTGATCATGAAATAAAAATTGATTGATTGCATTCAAAATTCCAAACAAAAAAGAACCAGCCTTGGAAACATTGTCTGCTATCGCTCCAACAAAACCAGGTGTAGACGGTTGACTTTCTTCCTCTGTGACACCTTGTAAAAATTCATTAACAATAACGGAATTGCTCTTTCCATCAATAGCTGTAAGGGGAATATTAGACAAATTCAGTTGATTTGTATCTTGTATTTTTAAAACAATTGTTCCACCAACTAACAACGTTATCAAAAAGCTAACTGCAAAACAACGCCAATAATTTTGCTGAAAAGCCTTTTTTGCTTTTTGTTTCAAACTTTTTCGATTCATACATTCATTCCTCACAAAAAAATTTGCTTTTATCATAACAAAATTGACAAAAAATGACAATCGAATAATAAAAAGGTTACAAAATTGTAAGAAAAAATCACCCATTTTTAGGTGATTATTATTTCCACAAAGAAAACTTTTTCGTAATTTCATCAATTTCCGTAGAAAATCTATAAAAACATCTCTATTATATTCAAAATCTTCTTTGGATAATCACAAACGAATTTTGACATGTACACTCAATAACACATTTTAATTTCCAGACCTTACTTTCGTAACAATTTAAAAAAACGACTAAATACTTTCCAATTGCAATAGATAAAAGTCCAATACCTTTCAGTGAAAGCGATGCATCTATCGCCATAGAAAGAATTTCTACAATTTTTTATCTTCATAATTCATTATTTTATACTCCTTCATTTTAATTGTAAAACAAAGGATTCACTACCTGTGCGATAACTTCTAAAATCGCTCACAACTCTCCACCATGCTTGTTTCTATACATAAATTTACTTAATAAAATGGCGTCCTTGGGCAGAATCGAACTGCCGACTTTCCGCTTAGGAGGCGGATACTCTATCCTACTGAGTTACAAGGACAACCCAAACACATTATATCATAAAAAGAAAAAAGATTACAAAACGTAATCTTTAAGAAAATATTTTTGGCATAATATAAAGTACAAAGAAAGAAGCAACTGCAACCGAAGAAACAAATACATATCCAAGACGATTCGAATCGATTGAAGATATTTCCATAAAACCATGATATAAATGAGTTAAATAAAGAATACCTGCAAGCACTAAAAGAATCATTGCCAAAGTCATTGACATATACATAAATACAATAACTACCAAAGTCGTGATACTAGTAAGTACAGAACAAATACCTATCAAAGCAAAAATCTTCTTCCATCCAATTTCTGTTTTTAACACAGGACCTGCAAGTAAATAAAGCATTCCTCCAGTAGCTAAAAAACCAACAAGCATATAAACAGCTATTTGAATAACTAAGGAAAAAGATACCTCAAGTTCTTTAACACTCATTCCATAACTAAACATACCCATATATTCATTCAATACTTCCATAAGTTCTTTTCCAAGTAAAAATACAAATAAACCTGTAATAATCGAATTAATTAAAATCATTATCATTCCAAAAGTAAAATTTTCACTTACAGCATACTTCTTAATTGTATCAATCGGTTTTGTAAATATACCTTTCATAACTTCCACACAAGTTTGAAAAATTTGAGTAGATATAGTAGAGTCAACCACCACTTCTTCCTTCTTCTTTGCACTTTTCTTTTCTGTTTCTTTCACTCCACAATTACACTTTTCATTCGTTTTTAATTCTTTGCCACATTTTGAACAAAACTTTGCCATATAAACTCCTCACTTTCCATATGAACGACTACTCATTCACAATCTATATTTAGTATAAACGTTTCATGCTTTTTTCTCAAGAAAAAAACGCCAAAATTAAGCGCTATTTTTGTAAAGTAATCATATTAAATAAAAACATAGTCCAAATACCGAAAACCAAACTTGCTTTATATCGATACATTTCATAAAAAGAAACCGTTTTATCAACACAAGTAACCAACCAACTTTCCTTATACTTTGGCAAAACCTTACAAGAAGGAAACATGTGTGAAACAATTATATTCTCTTGTCTTGGATTAATAGAAAAATATTTCTTTGCATTTTCTAAAGCTACAAAAGGATGTTTACACCAAGTTTGAGCTTTATTAAAAGATGACAATTGTTGATCAAAAAAGAAATCATGAAGTAACGCAGCTCTTGTAATATCAATATAATTCATATGCAACTTTTTAGCAACTCGATAAGTAGATTTTGCAACACGATAAGAATGTCCATATCGACTAATTCCATGATGCATTTCAGAATCCAGTTCTTGAAACACTGGATGATTGATAATATCTGCCACGATATCATCAAATTCTTGTTTTTGGTTTATAGACATAAATGACTCACCTCGAACTATCACATTTTATCATGATAGAGAAAAAATGTCAAAACACCCTACTACATTATATGAAAAAAAGAAAAAATATTCACTAGCAATATTTAAGATTATCTGGTATAATGAACCTATGCCTGCGTGGTGGAATTGGTAGACACGTTGGACTCAAAACCCGACAACATAAGTTTAGAAATAAAACATATAAACCTAGATATAATAAGGGAATTATCAAATATGATAGTTCCTTTTTCTATGCTCTGGTGGGGAAATTAGTGGGGAACTTTCACGTTAAATCACTCAAATCAAATAATTAAATGGCATTACGTTGTCACAAATGATTTGGTGCTTGAGTGATGGTGGTCTTATGTATCTTAATCTCTCACAAGGTGTTTAAATCGCCTGTAATGTGAGAGATTTTTTTGGTTAAATTGTTATTTTTTGTTATCCCCGTTGCATTACATCTAATTATATTGTACCTAGTAATTAAGGGTACTTTTTAGGTAAAAGTATCTATTAGAAAGGAGCAATAAAGATGAAAGACAAGATTTTAAGTTTAGCACCTGATGAAGACGTACATATCGTAGGTCATAAGTGTAAATCGATGTTAAAGGTTCGCATAAAAGAAGTAGATTCTACCAGTGACAAGGCAACTATGGAAGTTACTTCTTTTGGTTTCAGCGATTTAAAGCAATATGTAGTATTTGAAGATTATTACCAACTTATAATGAACGAAGGTAATTTACCTAGTGAAATTGAAGATTGTGTCAACAAACTTATGAATTATCACGAAGATAAAATATATGGAAAAACTGGTGCAAATTTAG
>CAOWNX010000010.1:11539-13506 GCA_948552115.1 uncultured Bacilli bacterium | reverse complement strand
ACGAATTCATTTCACTCGTATTGTAAGGACTATTCGTTTTTAAATCACTCAATGTAAGTCCTGCACCCATTGATTTTTTTACTGCGTAGTAAGTTGTTACATCCATCCCAAGTCCTTGTCCTTTTTTTAGTCTTTTATAAATTACCTGAGAAACTGTATTTCTGTCATTCTCACTTACTGCTTCTAATTCGATAATTGCAGCCATGGATAGGATTTGGTGTGGAGTATATTCTGAAGAAGTCATTTGTTCTTTAATTGGATTTAATTTTTGTTCTAGATGATCTAATATTTTTTCAATGATTTCTTCTGTAGTACTATTTTCTAAAAACTGATAGGTATCAGGGAATATATATCCTTCGAGTGGATAGTATAGTTCTTCGTTTAATATTTCGTCTGTTATAAACCAATATTTGTCTATTAGTTTTTGAAGATATTCTTTATTTTCCATTTTAGCAAGTAATTCTTCTTCGGTTACTTTTAATTTTTCGGCAATGGAAGTTACATATTCTGTTAATCTTCGTCCTTCTACTAGAGTTACTGAGATGCTATCATTTTTTACTTCTCCACGAGATATTTTTTCAAGCATTTCTACTGGAGTCATATTGCTATTTAGTTCGTAGGTTCCTGCTTGAAGATTCATGTCGGTATGAAAAAAAAGGTAAGCTTTTAGTGCAAGGTTGCTGCGAATTAAACCTTCTTTTTCTAAGTTTTCAGCGACAGTTAGTTTACTTGTTCCAGAATTTAATGTGAATGTTACTTCAATATTCCCTTTTTTTGCTTGAAGACCAAAATAAATAAATGCTCCAACACTTAAAGATAAGATAAAAATTATGGTACAGAGAATTAATAATCTTTTTTGTAGTTTTGTCATATTACTCTTCACTACTTTCTAATTTACTTAATATTGCTTCAATGGTATTCCATTCTTCTTCTGTTTCAATTGGCATTAAATTCATATTGTTTCCATTCGGATCATAGGTGTTTGCATATACTTTTAAGGAACCACTTTCTTCTTTGGTGTAATCGGTATAAACAATGTAACTTTTTTTTGTTTGCTCAGAATCAAAGGTAAATAAAATCTCACATTCCACTTCGGTACCATTTGAATTTTTTATGGTAAATACACTATTGTTTTTCTCTTTGTCGTTCATAATTGATCCTTCTTTCTTTTAAATAAGTATCTAATATAATTGCAGATGCAACATTATCTACTACCTGTTTTCTTTTTTTTCTTCTCATATCTGTTGAAATTAAGATATTTTCTGCTTCTTTGCTGGATAATCTTTCGTCAACGAAATGAACTGGAAGAGCAAAAAATTCTTTTAATTTTATTTCAAATTTTTTGGAACGTTCTGTCGCAAATCCACAAGTATTGTCCATATTTTTTGGAAGTCCTAATACAAAGTCTGTAATTTTCTTTTCTTCTACGATTTCTTTTAGTGGTAATAAAACACTTTCATAATCATTTTCTTTAAAACGAAGTGTTTTATAAGGTGTTGCAATCATATTGGTACGGTCACTTACCGATATTCCAAGAGTTTTGGTTCCTAGATCTAATCCTAAATATCTCATTTTTCTAAGCTTTCTTTTAGCAAATATTCTATGATATCTGCACGATTTAATTCTTCTAATTTTTCTCTTGCATTTTGAAAATTAGAAATATATTCGATATCACCGTTTAAAAGGTATCCAGTTAGTTGGTTAATTGGCTTATAGCCTTTTTGTTCTAAACTGTCATATACACTTTTTAATGTCGATTTTATTGTTTCTTTTTTCACTATAGAGTGACTAAATAACGACTCGTTATCTTCCATCTTTTCACCTCTTAAGTACATGGACATTTTATCAAATTATTTGTTTATTTACAAGTATTGTCTTTTTTCAATATCAAAAGAAATTGCGTTTTTGAACATGAACTTTTCTTCTTTTTCGTTCAAAATTTCATTTTCAAGTTCGATTAAATTCAT
>CAOWNX010000010.1:0-11529 GCA_948552115.1 uncultured Bacilli bacterium | reverse complement strand
CTAAAAAGTGAAAATTCAGAAAGTTTTATTTTTCTGAATTTAGCTCTTTTTATATTTGTGTCCCTTGTTCATAGTCTTCTTTTTTTACTTTTGTTCCATTTGACTGATTGACAATGTAAGTCCTAGAGGTTCTAATAATTTTAATATAGTATTTAATTGTGGAGAAATGGAGCCATTTTCGATTTTTACGAGTGAGGGTTGTTGCATTCCAACGATAGCACATAATCCTCTTTGACTAAACCCAGAGGATACTCGTGCAATTTTTAATTGATTTAGTAATTCTAATTCTTTTTCTTTTATATTATAATTCATATTATTTTTCCTCCATTTGAAACTTCATTTGATTTTGATGTATTTGAATCGTACTCATCGAACCATTTATTATTGTTATTCTAGGTGGTATGTGCCCAAAGTCCATATTTGTTATGATAGGAACTTGGTATTCTTCTAAAATTCTTAATAAAGCATCTTTTAAGGATATATTATAATAAGAAGTTTCTTGAAACATTCTTCCAAATAAAAATCCCTTTACATATTTGAACCAACCGTTTTGTTTTAATTGCCATAGTGCTCTTATTAATCCTTCGATTGTTAACTCTGCATTATCAAAATACCAAATGAAACCATCTTCTTTATATTTTTCTAAAAACTTTTTTGTATGATCAAATTTTGTTCCACACAGAGATATCAAACAATCGATACAACCTCCTATGATTCTTCCTGTCATTGTAATTTCTTTTTCTTTGGTAATGATTTGGTAATTTACTGGTGTATCTAAATTGTAGTCTTCTAATCCTGTTATCATAGTTTTTGCTTCTTTTTCATATAAATCAAAATTTGTTTGGATTATTTTTTTACCTTCTATTATTTTTAAATTATTTTCGAGTGATGAGTGCCAAGAGTTCATCCCAAAATCTTTACAATTGCTTGCATAAACTGTGGCAATATCATATGTGGTGGTGAGAATGTAGTTTATCGATGTGATATCAGAATACCCTTGAAACCATTTGGGATTTTTTTCTAATTTATTCCAATTGATTTCTGAAAGCATTTCTATTAAAAAATCTCCTCCAGCAGCTGCTATGATATAAGTTACTTCTTTGTTTTCAAATAACGATTCTAGTTCTTTGGCTTGGCATAAGCTATTGGCACTTTTTCCTGCATAAGACTTTCGGACACTTGGTGTTTCTAATACGAAATATCCTTTTTCTTTCCAATTAATTTTTGCATGATCAAGTCTTTTTAATTTTAAATTGTCTGTTACTCCATCCGAAGGAGCAGTAATTCCTATTGTATCATTCTTTGAAATATGTTTTGGATAAATCATTTTCTTCACCTTTTCTTTTTTATTATAATATATTTTCTAAATTCTTTGCTTTTTTTCTTTTGAGCATTTATAATATTTCGACTAAGAGGTAATCGTATGGCTATAAAAAATAATTTTCTTTTTACTATTCAGCAATTATATCAGTCTTGTTCTTTGGAAAAGAATGCATCTGAACGCATTATAAAAATCCAGAATTATCTTGAAGAAAATCCAATTGTGAATCATTCCAAAAATTTTCATTTCTTTATTTTTAAAAAAACTTTTAGAGCAGGAACATTTGCTAACTGTTACTGAAAGATTTTTATATTTGAAAAATTCGATTTCTGTTTTGCTTTCTCAAAAAAAGATTTGTCCTTGTTTTGTCAGCTATCTCAATGACGTTAATAAAATTTTAGAGGCCCTCGTTCAATATTACATTGAAGAAAGATTAGTTGCCCTTCTTTCTATGGAGCATTTTGATAATTCTTTTCTTGATTTGGCTGATGTACAAAATTTTCTTTTTGATACTTCTTCAATTCCTTTTGATTTATTATTAGGTTCTAATACCTTTCATAATTTATTTTATCAAATTTTGGCGGGTAAAGATTTTTCTTTTTTTTATGATTTCATGAATCGCTTTTCTTTTGAAGAACGTGAGAGAATTGAAAAAATTTTTAAAACATTCCAGCAACCAAAATATGAAAATAAGGTTATCTATTTGAAAAAGTTACTGGAAGAGATACCAACTTCCAATCATTTTACTGATGATTTTATTTCATTGCTAAAAAATAAGATTCAATTACTGAATAAAAAAGAGCAGAAAAAAAGAATCCGTAAATCAACGGATTATGACTATTTTGAATCTTTGGTTTAGTCTTTTAATATAGCTTTGATTCGGCGAATTCCACTAGCAGAAGATTCTTCTTTTTGAATTTGAAAGGTACCAAGTTCTTTGGTGCTTTTTACATGTGGTCCTCCACAGATTTCTTTGGAAACATTTCCAATGGAGTAAACATTTACTGTATCGGGATATTTTTCGATAAACATTGCTTCGGCACCCTTTTTTAATGCTTCTTCTTTGCTCATACTTTCTATGGTTACTGGTAAATCTAGAGAAATCCAATGATTTACTAAATCTTCTGTTTTCTTTTTTTCTTCTTCAGTTAATTTGTGATCGCAGTTAAAATCAAAACGCATTCTCGATTCATTGATGTTACTTCCTCTTTGATGGGTATCTGCTCCTAAAACTTGTTTTAGCGCAGCATTTAAAAGATGGGTAGCTGTATGGTATTTTGTTTCGATGATACCATCTCCTGCAAGTCCTCCTTTAAATTTTCCAACTGCAGCAGTACGTGATTTTTCTTGGTGTTCTTTCATTTTTTCTTGAAATCCTAATTCATCAACTGATACATTTCGTTCGTTTGCTAATTCTATTGTCAATTCAATCGGAAAGCCATAGGTATCATATAAATGAAAAGCAGTTGCACCATCCATTTTATCAGTTTTTGAAACTACTTTTTCAAATTCTTTTAATCCTTTTTCTAAGGTACGATTAAATTTTATTTTTTCTTCTTCTAATACTTTTAAAATGATTTCTTTTTTTGTTTCTAATTCTGGATAGTAGTTTTTGTATTTTTCAATTATTATTTTGGCAATTTCTATATCCCATGAACTTGAAATATCAATATTTAGTTTTTTGGCATGACGAATCGCACGACGAATTAAACGTCTTAAAATGTAGCCTTGATCTGTATTGGATGGAGTGATTCCAGAATCGTCTGCAGAAATAAAAACGCTTGTACGAATATGATCTGCAATGATACGCATACTTTTTTCGTTTCCTTGGTAAGGTAGATTTGAAATTTCTTCTATTTTTTCAATGATATTTTTCCAAATGGATGAGGTATAGTTATCAGTTACTCCTTCGATTACAGCTGTTATTCTTTCATACCCCATTCCTGTATCGACATTTTTCTTTGGTAACGGTTCTACTTTTCCTTCCAAGGTTCGATTAAATTCCATGAATACATTGTTCCAGATTTCTACCCAACGGTTATCTTCTGGGTCAAAATTCTCTGGAACTTTTTCTTCGTCTCTCCAAAAGAAAATTTCGGTATCTGGTCCACATGGTCCCGTCTCTCCAGCTGCCCAGAAGTTGTCTTCTTCTCCTAAATAAGCAATGTGATTTTCTTTGATTCCTAAATCCATCCATATTGAAGCACTTTCGGTATCTTTGGGAATTTGATCACTACCTTTAAACACAGTAATGGCTAATTTTTCAATGGGAAGATTTAGTACTTTTGTTAGAAATTCAAAACTGTATTCGATACTTTCTTTTTTAAAATAACTCCCTAAGCTCCAATTTCCTAACATTTCAAAAAAGGTATGATGCGTTTTATCTCCTACTTCTTCTAAGTCGGTTAAACGGACACACTTTTGATAATCACATAATCTTTCTCCGCTTGGATGAGGATTTCCTAATAAATAAGGAATTAATGGTTGCATTCCTGCTGTGTTAAAAAGGACAGATGGGTCATTTTCTGGTACAATGGGAGCACTCGGAATTTGGATATGTCCTTTGGAAACAAAATAGTTAATAAATAAGTCTTTTACGTTCATTTAAAATTCTCCTTCTATAAATTTATGATTTTCTTTTTTCCGTGCTGGATTACAAATCATAGTCATTTCACAATCTGCATCGAATTGATATTCTACTTGATTTACAACAATTTTTCCAGTACCATTTAAAGTACAAACCATTTCTTTTTTTGGAATTTTCATGTTCCATCGGTTTGTTTTTTAATTATTTTCATTTATATTCTCCAATATTTCATTAATTTTCTTGTTTAATTCGTCAATCTGATCATTTTCTATGATAAAATCAAAATTTTTATAATTTTCTAAAGCATGTTCACTTTCATGTTCTTGCTCTTCTTTCTTTAGATTATTTTTATAGTTTCTTGTTACTTGAATTGCATAAACATTAGAATATTCTTTTTTTATTTGGTTAATTTCTTCTGGGTATCTTACATCCGAAATGATTATATTATCAAAAAAGTGTTCATATATTTTAATATCTTCTTTCATTCGGGAAATAAAAAAGTTTGGCATATTTAGGTTACTGCGAATAAAGTATCCCATATCTTGTAAAAATTTTCGAGGTTTTTTTATTTCTTGTCCATCCCAACTGGTCATTTCTTTGGCAAACAATTTAATGTATTTGCTGTATTCGGTGATAATGCTTTTTTGATTTTTTTTGTTATAATAGTTTTTTATTCTTTGGGCGATTTCTCCTTTTCCCGTTTGAGATTTGCCAGCAATTAAAAATACTTTCATAGTATCCTCCTAAAAAAGAGGTACCACATGCAAGGAGCAATTCTGCGGTACCATCCTTTATATTTCTTAATTATGATAACGGTATTATCCGATTTATCTCCAAAGGTAGCAGTGAAAAGTTTCTTTTGTAAGTTTTCACCAAACACTTACTCTCTTTTTAAAAAGATTACTTTTACTTTCCTTCTTCATCGATTAATAAAATTGATTTGTCTTCAAATAGATTATATTTTTCTACAAAGAAATGATATACGACTTTTGCAAGAGCAATACATGGCGTTGCTAAAATCATTCCAATTATACCAAAGAAATGTTCAAAAATCAATAATCCTATGATAATGGTGACAGGATGTAATTTCATTGTTTTACTCATTACGACAGGTTGGAGAATGAAGTTTTCTACCAATTGAACAATGGCTGCTACGATTAAAGCCATGATTCCAATGACACTGCTTTGACTAAATCCAATAATTACAGCAGCAGCTCCTCCAATGTATGGTCCAACGTATGGAATCAGGTCTGTCAAACCACAGAATACTCCAAATAGTAATGGGGCTTGTAGTCCTATCAGAGCAAATCCAAAGGAGTCACAAACGAATACCATTATAGCAACTAAAAGCGTACCATTTACACATTTTCTAACTTCTGTGCTAATGTTAGTTAGTAAAAGGGATACTTCAAATCGATTTTTCTTTGGAAATAAATTTAATAAATGATGAGAGATGGCATCAAAATCAAATAACATGTAAAGACCTATAATTAGTCCAAAACCAATGGTTAATAAACTTGAGAAGAAACTTCCAACAAAATTTAAAACTGAAGCTGGTAAATTGGTAGTAAAATCAACAAAGAAGCGATTCATTGTTTCCATCATGTTGGTTTTGACATTAGTTAAATCTAAACCTTTATTGGAAGATAATGAGTCAAAGATATTATTGATATATCCTTCTGCAGAATCAAAAATAGCTGGTAAATTAGATAATAATTCATTTAATTGGTTATAAATTGTTGGAATTAAAATTCGAATAAAAATCAAAAGTAGTAAAACAAATATTGCATAAACTAGTAAGGATCCAGCAATTCTAGGAAATCCTTTTTCTTCTAATTTTTTTATAATCGGATTTAATAACCATGCAATTACAAATCCAATAAATAGTGGTGATATTACTTTTAATACTCGTAAAATAAATGATATTACTCCCCATTCTCTCGCTATAATGGTAACAATTAATACAATTGCAATAATCATTGCTATATAAAACAAATGTAATATTTTTTTGGATAAACTCACTACTTCATTGACTTCGTTCAAATCTAATTTTTCATTTTTTTTGCGGAAATTCATTGTTATCTCTCCTTGTATTTTAAGTATATCACAAACGTATCAAAAAATAGAATGTAGTTTACATTCTATTTTCATTATTTTTATTATATGTTGGGATATCGTTTTCTAAACCTGAAAATACAATTTTTGATGCATTATTCGAACTGGATACTCCATTTAATTTTGGTAAATCAATTGTTTTTGGCAATTCAATATTTGGTTTTACTGGTGCCGCTTTGGCCATTGATTCTATTGGTTGATTTTCTTTTTCGTTATCACTCGGAGTATTAGCCATTTGATTTTTACTTACAAATACAGAACTGAATTGCGTAGGACCATTGCTTATTGGTTTTCTTTCTGGTTGTTCTTTCATAATGCTCGTTTCATTCATTCGTTCTATTTCTTTTTTGATTGGAGGAATTGGTCCTCTATTTGATGGCATTTCTTTTGGTTCAAAGGTTGGTATGCGAATGGTTTCGTCTAAGCTTGGTGTATTTTCAACTCGTGGTTTAGTCTCTCTTATCGGTTTTGAATTTTCTAAACTTTTTAATTCTTTTGAAATGGAAGCTGCTAATGCATCAAAGTCAAAATCAGTTTTTAAAGGTTGTTTTGGAACAGTACTTTCTTTTTCTTTATAGACTGGATTATTATTTACAGATGGTTTCGTTGGTGTCGGATTTTGTTTGATTGGTGCTGATTTGTAAATCGGTGGCACTGATTGATTTGGTTGAAAATTATTTTGAATCATTGGTTGTATATTTGGTTCCATCTGTACTGGCGGAATTTGTATTTCTTTTTGTGGAACAACTTGGGTTGTGCTATTTATAGGAGGTTCATTCATTATTGGTGGAATTGGAGGTTGCTGCATTGGTTGATTCATTGGATTTGGTTCCATTGTTCGTATTGGTGTTGGAGTTGCGATGGGTGGTATTGGAATGTCCATCATTTTCTGAGGTTCTGTATCTTGGAATGCAACTTGTCCTACTCCATTATTTAATTCTACGCTTTTGGTGGCAGCTAGTTCTCGCTCTTTTTGATCTTTTTTTCCAAAAAATAAAATCACTAAAAATGCTAGAACTAAAATGGATATTGTTATAAATAGAATAATTCCAAAATTGTCATTACTATATAACGTTGTCAAAAAATCCATTTCCTCACCACCTTTTTATTCTATTGATAGAATATCATAATCTTTACTTGAAAGTCAATAGATACCTTTTTTATCAAAGAATTCTAAAGTAAAAATAATCGTCTATCTCTTATATTTTATGTAAACAAAAGGAAATAAAACAAGTTTTATTCCGTCCTGATCGTTATCCTAGATTTCTTGCTTCTCAGATAAAGTACCCTCTATTCTTCACAGGTTTAAATTTCGATAGTCGTTACTATATTTTTCTCCTTTATAATTACTTCGAATATAGTTGGTCTGATAACTTTTCTTGGTATATTACTTTAGCCCCCGAAACATAAATTCATTATACCGAAGAGAAAACAGAAAGTTAAAAAAGATATATACACTTGTTTGTTAAAAAATGAAAATATGTAAGATGTTTCTTACATATTTCTCGTCATTTGATTCATTACTTGTTTCACTTGTTTTTGACTTGGTTTTCTTCCCATACTACTCATCATTGCTTCAATCATTTTTTCATTGATGGGAGGATTTTTTTTCATATATTTTTTCATGGTATAACGAGCAATGAAAAACCCCAGTACTCCTCCAATGATTAAACCTAATAAAATTAATAAAATATCTCCTAACATAAAAGCCTCCTTTGTTTCTTTATTTTACTAAAATGGCTAAGGAAAGACAAGTTTATATTTTTATTTTTTCTAACCAAAAGTAATCTTTGTTTTCAAAGTCACAGAAAAATAAATTTTTTTCTTCTTTTAAATCTTTAAAGAATGTTGGTTTTGGAATGCTACTTTTTATTTCTAAATAGGTTCGATTCACAGATAGTTTTGTGTTTTCTTGCCGATAAAAATCATAGATTTGATGAACATTTTCATATTTTGTATAAAAGTAATTTTCTTTATATCTTTTAAATAATTCGATATCCATTTTTTTTGGATTAAATGAATCAATTAATCGTTCAAATAAATCTCTTCCTAAATATAATTCTTCTTGGTTAATATAATAAATTGATTCTAATGTATGAAATAAATGATAGGGATTTTCTTTTGTTAATATTGCATATTCTGGTTTGATTTTAAAAATATAGAATTGCCTCATGTGAATCACCTAAATATACTTTAACAAATTTGATGTAAAAAAAATGTCGAAATTCTATCGACATTTATATTTCTTTTCGTAGTAATGTTTCAATTTTCATTTTTAATGATTCATAATCAAAGTTCATTTTTTTTAATACTTCTATGGATGGACCACTAAAGCCAAAATCATTGATTGCTATGATATATTCATTATTGGTGGCAAAACGGTTCCAAATAAGCGGATTTGATGCTTCTATTACTATTCTTTTAGACTCACTTGGAAGTATCATTTGTTCATATTCTTTTCCTTCACTAATAAATAGTTCCATCGAAGGCATCGATACTACGCGGATATCTAGCCCTACTCTTTCTAAATCATAGGCAATTTGTAATGCATAAATTAATTCACTTCCAGAGCTTATTAATATTCCATCTAGTTTTGTCTTTTCTTGTTTTATGATATAAGCTCCTTTGGAAACATTTGTGGCATTACTTCCTGGTAATTTTGGAGTATCATTTTTGGTAATTATTAGAGCAGAAGGAAGATTTTTATTTAAAATGGATTCCCAACTTCCCATTACTTCTTCAATATCTCCAGGACGATATACAATAAGATTTGGTATGGTATGAAGCATGGATAATTGTTCAATAGGCTGAATAACAGGTCCTTCTTCACCAATGAAAATGCTATCATGGGTAAAGATATAGGTTACAGGAAGGTTCATCAACGCAGTCATGCGTAATGATGATTTTAAATAATCAGCATAGATTAGTTTCGTACTCCCAAACACTTTTAACCCAGTTAATGCCATTCCGTTTAAAATTGACCCCATAGCATTTTCTCTTTTTCCAAAATGGATATTTCTTCCAGTTGGAGTATTTGGAGTTAAATTGGTTGTATCATTTAAAAACGTTTGGCAAGCAATGGAATAATCTGCACTACCTCCTAAAAATAAATCTGATTTACTACCAATTAAATTTAATATTTTTAAGTTTGATTCTCGTAATGGTTCTCGATAATTATCATTAATCTTGTAATTTGAACTTTGAAAATTCAGTAGAACTTGTCGATTGGTTAAGGCATTAATTGCTGCGAGAATTTTTTGATTGCCATTACTTACTGCTCGATTATACATTTCCTCCCATTTTTTTAATTTTTTATTTGTTCGTTCTTGAATTTGTTTCTGTAAGTAAATGATACTATCTTTGGAAATTTCAAATGGCGGTAAAAATAAATTCCATTTTTTTCTTAAATTGGCAACATCGTCTGTAGATAAGGGGCGATTATATAAGATACTTTTATTTTCATAAAAGGAATCTCGGCCTAAAATGGTTTTAAAAACAAGTATGGATGGACGTCCACTTTTTTTCGCAGAAGAAATTGCTTTGTCAATATCTCGAATATTTGCACCGTCTTTTAAGTAGTCAACATAAAATCCTAAAGCTTGATATTTTCTTATAATTTCTTCTTGATAGGTGTCATTCAGTGGTCCATCTTCTGTCATGTTTGTAGCATTATATAGTATTACTAAATTGGTTAATTTTTGTGCTCCAGCGAATGATAATGCTTCATTGGTAATTCCCTCCATAAAATCGACATCATTACATAAACAATATACGGTGTAATCAATAATTTTCAAACGATTGTCCTCTTGTTCAATCAGATTTTTATAAAAACGTCCAGCAAGTGCACTCCCAACTGCATTGGCAATACTTTCTCCAGCTAAACCAGTGGTTGCTTCTACTCCAGGTGTCGTACCATATTCCAAATATCCAGGAGTTTTGCTACCTATAGCACAGAAGTTCATTAAATCTTCTTTTTGAATTGGATAACCTATCATATGGTATATTGCATACATTAAACTCGAGGCAAGACCTGTAGATAAAAAGATTCGGTCTCGATTTATCCAATTTAGATTATTGGGTAAAATGTAAGCATGTCGAGCAAAGAGAGTATACACCACAGGTGCCATACTTAGTGTTAAGCCAGGAGAACCACTCTTTGCTCTTGTAATCATGTCTATACTTAACATTTTTAATTCATTTAATGTTCTAATATCCTCTTGATTCATAAGTCACCGCCCTATTATTTTATAAGTATATCAAATTTTCGACGGTGTAACAAATACTTTTCTGATTATTATTCGACAAAACATCTTAGTTTGTCAAAGCATCAAACATATTGATTCCCAGTTTGCAACACAGGGAATTTAAGGCGGAATAAATGCTAGTTAGATCTGTTTCTTGAGAATTTTTATCCTCTTCATAAACATCATTTGCTAAATCAATTACTGATTCAAATAAGCAAAATATTTCATCATTTAGTAAATTACTCTTGTATTTTTCTTTGACGATTTCTTCCACATAGGTTTGGATTAATACCAAGCTACTTTTGGTTTTAATTTTTTCTAATAATTCTTTTTTACACATGTTTTTCTTCTCCTTTCATTTGTATTGCTATTTGTGTCTCTTTTTGCCACTTTATCTCTTGTTGCTCTTTTAAATAGCGACATCTTTCATTTAATAAAAATACTCCTAAAATAATAATTCCATAAAAAAGAATTAACCCTCCATACTTTTTTAACATTTCACTCATATTCTACCTTCTTTCTGAAACCATTATATATACGAACATATTTTCGTGTCAAGGTGTTTTTTGAACAAATGTTTGACACACTGTCTAGAATATGTTAATATGATATCGGAGGAATGGAAGATGTTTATTGATTCGAAAAAAGAATTAACAAAAAAACAAACAGAAGTACTTGATTATATTAAAAAATATACTGCTACGCATGGTTATCCACCTGCAATTCGTGAAATTGGAGCTGGTCTTGGTTTGTCTAGCCCCGCTACTGTTCATACTCATGTAAAAAAACTAGAAGAAGCTGGTGTCATTAAAACTTCTAGTAATAAGTTTCGAACTATAGAGATTCTTGTTGAGAATGAATACGAAGAAAATAAGGAAGATGTTGTTAAGGTTCCATTACTTGGAAAAGTTACTGCTGGAAATCCAATTGAGGCAATTGAGCGTCCGAATGAATTTTTTGATATTCCTGCTTCTTTGGTGCCATCCAAAGAAACGATTTTTACTTTACAAGTAAGTGGAGAATCCATGATTAATGTAGGTATTTATGATGGAGATTATGTCATCGTTCAAAAACAAAGTACTGCTCGCAATGGAGATATTGTCGTTGCAATGACAGAAGAAAATGAAGTTACTTTGAAAACTTTTTATAAGGAAGATGGGCATATTCGCTTGCAACCTGAAAATGATACTATGGCACCTTTTATTTTTAATAATGTAACTATATTAGGAAAAGCAATTGGACTTTTTCGAACCTTTTAAAAA
>CAOWNX010000009.1 GCA_948552115.1 uncultured Bacilli bacterium | reverse complement strand
GAAAATGTTTCTGTGGATTTGATCAATCCAGTTTTAACACTAATTGAAGAATTACACGTAGTTGAAGATACTGAGCAAATTTATGAATCGGAAGAAAAAGTAGATAACTCAAAGCCTTCCGATTACAAAGAAGTTACTCAAGCAGGAGTAACGGGAATTGTAAGAACAACACAAGAAGTAAAAGTTACTAATGGAGAACGAAGCCAAGGAGCAGTTGTAATAAGTTCTGTCACACTAAGAGAAGTAGTAAACGAAATTACCACAGTTGGAAAGAAAAAACCATCTTATACAAGTCGTCCTTTTGAAACAGGAAAAGACTGGGGTTGGCCAACCAATCGTCCATATATTATTACAAGTAACTTTGAATGGCGTTGGGGATCATTCCATAATGCTATAGATATATCTGGACCAGGATTTGGTTCACCGATCTATGCTGCCAAAGCAGGAACAGTCGTGGAAACAAACAATACCTGTGCAAATTATGGATACTTAGGTTCTTGGTGTGGAAAAAGTTATGGAAATTATATTATTGTCAAACATACGAACAACTATTACACAATGTATGCTCATTTAACGACAGATTTAAAAGTAAAAGTTGGAGACAATGTAGGACGTGGACAAGTAATTGGACTTATGGGATCATCTGGTTCTTCTACAGGAACGCACCTTCATTTTGGGCTTTCTCGTGGTATGCCTCACATGCCAGGAAGTCAATGGTTAAATCCTTGGAGTTTGTACTGATGAAAATATGTGTATTAGCAAGCGGCTCGGAAGGAAACTCAACCTTTTTATCAACCGATCATCATAAAATACTGATTGATATTGGAAAAAATGTAAAATACATTACCGATCGATTAAAAGAAATCAATGAACAACCTGAAAATATCGATGCAATCATAATTAGTCATACTCATAACGACCATGTAGCAGCTTTAGAAAGATTTGTAAAAAAATACCATACCAAAGTTTATATGACCCAAAAAATGTTTTTCGATTTAACCAATTTAGAACATTATGATAACATTATCATGTATGAAGATAACATCTATTTAGATACATTAAAAATAACATCCATCAAAACTTCTCACGATGTAACAGATTCTAGAAATTTCATCATTGAGGAAAAGGAAAATTCTGTGGTTTACTTAACGGATACAGGTTACTTAAATCGTAAATATTTTGACTTACTAAGAAACAAAGAATACTACTTATTTGAAAGCAATCATGATATCCCAATGCTGATGAATGGACCTTATCCAAAATGGTTAAAAACGAGAGTGCTTGGAACCAGTGGACACCTATCCAATAAAGATGCCAGTTTCTATTTGACAAAACTAATTGGAAACAATACTAAAAAAATAGTTTTAATGCACTTATCGCATAAAAATAATACCGAAGAAAAAGCCATGCAAATGATTCATGAAACATTTAAAGAATATAATATAGAATTTGATAACATTACATGTGCCAAACAAAACGAAATAACAAAGGTGACCAATGATTAAAATAATATGTGTTGGAAAAATAAAAGAAAACTATTTAAAAGATTTAATTGAAGATTATACCAAACGAATTAATAAATACCATAAATTAGAAATCATAGAAGTAAAAGACGAAGATTCAGAATATAAAGAACAAGAAAACATTTTAAAAGTAATTACTCCAAAAGATTATATCATTACACTGGAAATAGAAGGAAATACTTATACCAGCGAAGAATTCTCTGAACATATAGACAAATTATTTTTAAAAACAAATAATATTACCTTTATCATTGGTAGTTCTTTAGGATTATCCGATGCCATTAAAAAATTAGCCAAAGAAAGCATATCATTTTCAAAATTAACATTTCCTCATGGATTATTTCGAGGAATTCTATTAGAGCAAATCTATCGTTCTTTTAAAATATTAAATCATGAAACGTACCATAAATAAGGAGGTATCATTTATGGAATTAAAAATTGGAAACGATTGGGATGAAAAACTAAAAATCGTCTGGGAAAGTACAGGCTTTCAAAAATTTTTGTCCATTGTAGAAAAAGAATATCTCTCAAAAGAAATATTTCCGCCAAAAAATTATGTCTTTAACGCATTAAAATTAACCCCATATAAAAATGTAAAAGTAGTAATTATGGGACAAGATCCCTATCATGGAGTTGGAGAAGCACATGGACTTTCTTTCTCAGTTCAGGAAGGCATTAAAGTTCCGCCATCTCTGAAAAATATCTACAAAGAATTAGAAAGTGATTTAGGAGTACCCATTAGAAGTAGTGGAGATTTAACTGGTTGGGCCACACAAGGAGTACTTTTACTAAATGCTGTTCTTACCGTAATAAAAGATACACCAGCATCTCACCGAAATATAGGTTGGGAAAGACTTACGGATTACATCATAAAAGTATTGAACGAAAAAGAAGAACCAATTGTCTTTATATTATGGGGAAACTTTGCCAAAGCGAAAAAAGAATTTATTACAAACCCAAAACACTTAATTTTAACGAGTGCGCATCCAAGTCCTTATTCTGCAAACTATGGTTTCTTTGGAAGCAAACCGTTTTCAAAAACAAATGAATTCTTAAAAGAAAACCACATAGAACCAATTAATTGGGACCTAAATAAAGTAGATAATATAAAATGATTAAAAATTAGAAAAAAATTCAACTGATTATTTATGGTCGTGGGAGTTTAATACTTTTCCAATACTATATGAATTATTACGAGAAAATAGCATTTCTAATCATAAAAAGAGTACTCATAAAACTTTTATTGAAAGAGTAGATTCAAGAATTATCAAGGTGGATATGGTATAGTAGAAGAGTGGTTCATTTTGTTCGATTTATTAACAATAATATATGGTTATCAACAAACATCAACTGAAAATGTAATAGACTTTTATAAATCATATCGTCTAAGCAAAATAAGTCCAAAATTTAAATTAAATCCTTCTGTTTTTTTATTAGAAAAAAATATCAACATCTTTTAGTAAATCCAAAATTATTTAATGATTTTACAAAATATGATATTTTTAATACAATGGAAAAAATTGTTGACAAAAAAATGTGTAGATATAGAAAGTAATCTGTTCCAACATCCAACAGAAACTATAAAAAATACAATTACACAATATGAGAAAACAAAAAAATATTAAACACAAAAAAAGATTTGTTAGTTATAACTTAAAATCTAACAAATCATCATCCGTCATATCTTTTCCATCAAAAAAATGTTTAATTTTAAAATGGTGAAATTTTGCTACAACATTAGAAGGAAATTTCCGAATTAACTCATTTAATTCATTGGTATAACGATTATAATACAAAATCGCAGCCGATAGTTTCTCCTCTGTATTTTTTATTTCCATGACAATTTCTTTCATATTCGGATTATCTTGAAGTTCAGGATAATCATTTTTTAAATTTTGGATAATATTCACAGCTTCCTTTAACTTACGATCCAAATCAAAATTACTTATTTTAGCATCTTTTAATTGAACATACTCTTTTAAATAATCTTTTTTTTCTTTTAAACAATTCTTAATAATATCACTGGTACGAACTACAATATCATATCGCTTACGCAACACTTCATCAATTAAACCTTCTGCTTGCTCAATTTTTGTTTTTTTATATTGAAGACTATTATAATGTGAAACATAAACAATGCCTAAAATACCAAATAAAAATATAATAAATAAAGCGATAATAAATAATTGCATAAATCTCTTCCTTATCTTAAAATAATTCTATCATAAAAATAAAAAGTTGATAAGTATTTATAAAAAGAAAGGGGCGTAACATGTTAAATATCCAAATATTACCCGTAGGAGAACTACAAGCAAACTGTTATATTATAACAAAAGATGGAAGCACCACCATTATAGATCCAGGAGCAGAATTTGAGAAAATAATAACAATAACTGATTCATTGCACATTACAGATATACTAATAACTCATCATCATGAAGACCATATTGGAGCCTTACAATAATTAGAAAAACGTTACCAAATAGAACATAATAAAATCAAAAACAATGAAATTCAAGTAATAAAAACTCCAGGACATACAAAGGATTCCACAAGTTTTTATTTTCCAAAAGAAAAAATACTATTTTCTGGTGATTTTATCTTTCAAAAAGGAATTGGAAGATGGGATTTAGAAACTGGAAGTTTAGAAGAAATGCAAGAAAGTATAAAAAAAATTCTAACCTATCCAGATATCACAATTTATCCAGGTCATGGAAGCCCTACCACATTAAAACAAGAAGAAAAGTATTTGCGTCAATTCCTTTAAAAAAAATTAGCAAATTGCTAATTTAATCAAACGTATCCGAATAATCAACATTATAATTAATTTTTTCTTCGAATTCTACATAATTTAAATAAATCATTCGAATCAAATACCAAACACCAGTATTTACATCACTAATAATTAAATGATCTCTACCTGCTTCTTCGATAACACCTTCATAGATTTTATCGCGCCATTCATTAGAATCTGGATAAGACACATAAGCTTTTACTTTTTTTCCTTTATTCAAACGTAAAATATTTTCAATTAAACTTTGTTCAAGTGGCATCTGTGATTGAAAACTAATATTTCCTGGTGGCGTTACAGAATTTAAATTATTGTTAGGATTATTAGCACCTGGAAACGTAGGATTTTGATAAAAACTTCCATTCATTTCTTTTCACCTCATTAAACTATATACGAAAAATAAAATTTTATGCGATTGATTTTAAAAAAACCGTACAGTATAATAATTAAGGTGGATAACATGGATTTTAAAGATTTAAAAAAAATAAAAGATATTGTATATCATAAAAATTATATTCCACGTTTTATGACGCTATTACTTGGAGTAACTCTTCTTGCAATCAATTATAATCTATTTTTAATTCCCAATAACTTAGTAATTGGAGGAACCAGTGGACTTGCTATCATTTTTCAAGAAATATTCCATATTTCTCCACAAATATTTTTATATATTACAAGTATTCTATTACTAATAATCAGTTTTATATTTTTAGGAAAAGGTGACACCTTAAACACCATTATTGGAAGTTTCCTATATCCTCTCATGGTTTCGGTAACCGTTCCTTTAGCAAATATATTAAAAAATTATTTTGTTTTTGATAGTTTTCTTATTATCGCATTACTTGCTGGATTAATCAGTGGATTTTCCAACGGAATTATCTATAAATCTGGATTTACAACAGGTGGCTCTGACATCTTGATGAAAATACTAAATAAATATGCTAGAATTCCAGAAGGAAAAAGTGTTCTTTATACAAATATTCTTATCATTTTATTAGGTGGTTTTTTCTTTGGAATTAATAAAATGATTTATGCAATTATCATTTTATTTATAAGTAGTACATTAGTTGATCGGATTTTGATTGGAATTTCAAACAGCAAACTTTTCTTTATTTATACCAAAGAGACAGAAAAAGTTCGAACATTTATCTTAGAAGATTTAAAAAGTGGTGTAACCTTACTAGAAACTAAAGGAGGATTTCGTGAAGAAAAAGGTTTACTTTTAATGTGTGTAGTCAATACAAATGACTATTACTACTTTAAAGAATCCGTATTAGCAATCGATCCAGAAGCTTTCTTTGTAATCAATGACTGTTACGAAGTTCGTGGAGGAGTCCGAAAAAACTAATATCTCTTTAATTCTTGTTGATTTTTTGATATAATAACAAGAATAGAGGTGGTAAAGTGAAGTTAATCGAAGTAAGCAACTGTTACAAAGTTTATAAAAACGGAACTACGGCAGTTGCGGATTTAAACGTAACCATCGATAAAGGAGAATTTGTGTTTGTAATTGGTTCTACTGGTAGTGGAAAATCAACATTTATCAAAATGCTTTATCGAGAAGAAAAACCAACCAAAGGAATTGTAAACGTTGGGGGAATTAATGTAGCAAAACTAAGAAATTCAAAAGTATATAAATTAAGAAGAAAGATTGGGGTTGTATTTCAAGATTTTAAACTATTACCAAAATTAACCGTCTATGAAAATGTTGCGTTTGCACTAGAGTCTTTAGGAATGGAAGCAAGACAAATTAGACCAAAAGTATTAAAAGCAATTGAAAATGTTGGATTAAAAGAAAAAACGCGAAATTTTCCAAGTCAACTATCAGGTGGAGAACAGCAACGTGTTGCCATTGCAAGAGCCATTGTAAACAATCCAAAATTATTAATCTGTGATGAACCAACTGGTAATTTAGATCCAGATACATCAAAAGAAATTATGAAAATTTTAGAAAGAATTAGCGAAGAATTAGGGACCACAGTCATTATGGCTACCCATGATCGCGATATCGTAAATCGAATGAAAAAAAGAGTACTAATCATTGAAAATGGTGTACTTGTAGGAGATTATTTGAAAGGAAGTTATAAAGGCCATGAGAGCATTAAGAATTCTAATTAGAAGTATTCGAGATGCTTTTAAAAGCGTCGGTCGAAACTTCAGTTTAAGTATGGCTGCCATTGCTTGTTCCACTATTACTCTAATTTTAGTAGCAGTAGCCATCATCTTATCTTACAATGTTAAAGAAATTACTGGAAAATTAGAAAAAGAATTAACAATTGTAGCTTATATCAAAGAAGATGCAAGTGAGGAAGATATCGAAAAATTAAAACATACATTAGATGGAATTAGCACCATTGAATCCTATACACTAAAAGGAAAAGAAGAATGGAAAGCAGAAATGAAAAATGAATCAGACACCCTAGATTCCATACTAGATTACTTAGATAATAATCCACTTTTAAATTCATTAATTATAACAGTAAGAGAAGTAACAGACTTAAATCCAACCACAGAACGAATTCGGAAAATTGATTCCATTTCCTCGGCGGAATATGGAGAAGGTATGGTAGAAAATATTGTAGGTATTTTTGACATTATTAGCAAAGGAACCATCGTCATCGTTATTGCTTTAATTCTAGTAACAGCCTTTCTAATTAGCAATACCATCAAATTAACGATTTATTCTCGAAAAAGTGAAATAGAAATTATGCGTTTAGTAGGAGCAAGCAATACCGCGATTCGTTTACCATTTATCTTCGAAGGATTTATTTTAGGAATACTAGGTTCCATCATCCCAGTACTGGTTACAATCTATGGATATATCCTACTTTATGATCAACTAGGGGGACATGTATTTACAAATATGATTACTTTAGTAACACCATTTAATTTTGTCTTCTTTGTTTCACTAATTCTTCTAGCAATTGGTTCGATTGTAGGAATGTTTGGCAGTTATCGTGCAGTTAGAAAGCATTTAAAAATATGATGAAGAAGCATTTAAAAAATATAATTCATAGCTTTCTTTTATTACTAGTCATAGGAAGCTATGTTCTTCTACCGCTTCAAACACATGCAGCAACAGATACATTAGGGGCCTTAGAGGATGAACTAAACGCCCTAAAAAAACAGAAACAAGAAAATGATGCTAAGCAACAACAGACTGAAGCAGAAATTGAAGCCAAAAGAAAAGCAATTGCAAACGCTCAAAGTGAAATGAAAAAAGCGGAAGAGGAAATTCAAGCAGCAGAAATAAAAATTGAAGAATCCAATCAAAAAATTGCCGAAATGAAAGAAAAAACTGAAAAATTATTGGTATTTTTACAGCAAATGAAAGGAAAAAATGCTTATATCCAATATATTTCAGGAGCATCGAGTATTACTGATATGATTATGAGAATATCAGCTGTCGAACAAATTACAGATTCGAATCAAAAAATCATGGAAGAACTTGAGCAACTAATTGAAGAAAACAAAAAACTGAAAGAAGAATTAATTCAAAAACAAAAAGATTTAGAAGTCAAAATTGATAACTACAAACAATCCATTGCGACACTAAACTTAAATTTAAGTACCTATGATCAATATGAAGTGGGAATCGTCGAAAAAATAAGCCAAGCCCAATCGAGTTATAATGCGGCCAAACAAGTTTGTGAAAATAATCCCAATACAAGAGGTCTTGGAAGAAATGCAAGATTAGACGATTGTTACAATACAGCATATAATGCTGGTTGGCTAAAACCATTAAACCAAGGTTATATCACAAGTACTTGGGGATATCGTACCAGTCCAATTACTGGACAAGTATATGAATTTCATAATGCCTTAGATATTGGAGGAAACAAAGAAGGAACACCTGTCTATGCGGCTGCTGCAGGAATTGTTGGAGGTTTCATATCACGTTATCGTTGTGGTGGAAATATGTTATACATCAAAGTAAATGTTGGAGGAAAACAATATACAACGTATTACTATCACTTACTAACCGTTAATGTAAGTGTTGGACAAGTAGTAAATCAAAATACCATTATTGGAACTGTTGGAGGATATTCTACTTCAACCTCTCATGGCGGATATGATAGTTGCACCACAGGAGCACATCTTCACTTTGGAGTAGCCAATGGTTGGTACAACTCAAGCATCCCAAAAAATCAAGTTATTACCCCACCAGGATTTCAAAATAGACAAGGATACCGCTTCTACTCTAGAACCGATTACTACGGATAAAAAACGAATGCCTCGTTTTTTTTTTAACTTTTTGCTATAATAAACATGGTGATACCTATGACTTTTTCTACAACCATGAAAGAAGAAATAACCAAAAATAGTATCAGTCGTATCGAAATGCGTAGCGAGCTTTCCGCTATGATCCGGTATGATGCAAAAATTACCAAAGAATGCATTAGCTTAGTCTTTGAAAATGCTTCTGTAGCTAGAAGATTATTTAAAAATTTAAAAGAATTATTTAATATTAACATCAACATTATCGTTAGAAATCAAAAACGATTTCGTATCAAACAAATCTATATTTTAGAAGTCAAAGAAAAAATTACGGAAATATTAGAATCCTTAAATATTTATGAAAACGGAAAAAAAATAGATATGAAAGAAGAATATTTAGAAACCTTTGAAGAAAAAATTGCGTACCTAAAGGGATCCTTTTTAGTAACTGGTTCCATTAATGACCCAAGTACTAGTGGATACCATGTAGAATTCGTACTCATTACCAAAAAAGATGCCCTGTTCATACAAAAAATACTAAGCTATATAAATTTAGAAGCCAAAGTATTAAAACGAGCAAATCGTTATATGGTCTACCTAAAAAGTGCTGAAATGATTAGTGACCTAATTCGTGCCTTTGAAGCAACAAATGCATTATTTTACTTTGAAGATATCCGAATTTATCGAGACCATAAAAACATGGTAAATCGTTTAAATAATTGTGAAATTGCTAATCAAGAAAAAACAACCGAAACGGGTATGAAACAATTACAAATAATACAATACTTAAAAGAAAAAGATTTAGTAGAATTATTAGATGAAAAAACTCAAATTGTTTTAACCTATCGAGAAAAATATCCTGAATCCTCTTACTTAGAATTAGCAGAAATCATCACCATGGAAACTGGTTATAAAATTGGAAAATCAGGTATTAATCATCACATGATAAAAATGCGAAAATTAATGGAAACAAATCAAACAAAAAAATAAAAAATCTATTAATAACAAAAAAGAAAGGAATTTAAAAAATGGAAATTGAAATAAAACTAAAAACGACAAAAGAAATTTTTGAAAAAACAAAATTAAGACTTGAAAAAGAAGGAACAAAGAAAAAAGAAAAAGAACAACATGATATCTACTTTTCACCTGTAAATCCTAATTTTTTTGGAAAAGAAGAAAATGATGAGTGCTTACGAATTCGCATTCAAAATGAAAAATATATTTTAAGCTACAAAAAAATAATTTTTGGTAATAAAGAAGAAGATATCCATCTAATCGAACATGAAACGACATTTGAAAACTTAGAAGAAATGAAAAAATTACTGGCATGCTTAAATATCCATGAAGTAATTACGTTAAATAAAAAAAGAATGAGCTATATTTACCAAGATACCATAGAAATATCATTGGATGAAGTAGAAGACTTGGGTTATTTTATCGAATTAGAAATCATCAATCCCAATACAGAAATTAGTACTTCGAATAAATTATTAAAAGATACAATAAAAAAACTTGGTTTAGATATAGAACAACGTGATAAAACTGGGTATGCCAATGCCCTTTATAAGTTAAAACATTCAATAAAATAAATAGGAAATCATTATGTATCGAGTAAATTATGAAAATCAATTAAAAATTAAAATACTATTAAAAAAATATTCAAATTTGTTTCAAAATGAGACATTAAAGAAAATTCTCGCATCCAACGAAATTGATAAAACAAAATTTGAAATTTTGACATTACTAGAAGCCATTGATCAATCCATAAATCCTCATATAGAGTTTGCCTCTTACTTGCAACAAGTTATATCAAATGTGAATAAAAAAAGAATAATAGAATATGAAAGTGGATACATTCCAGGGCTTTCAATTGCATGCTCAAAAACAATAGAATTAGAAAAAAATATCATAGCTTATGGACATCACACTCTTCCAATATCTTACAAAAAAATTATTCTTACAGCAAAAAAAGAAGCCATTAAAAATAAAAAAATGGATGTTTTAATATCCTTTCTAATACGAGAAAAATTAGAAGAAGCCATCCACTTTGCAATGGACCAAAATATGGAATTTGTAATCCAAAGTTATCTTCAAAAAGGAGAAACAACAGAAGACCATTTTAAGTATTTAATTCAATTAAAAAGAGAGTTGCAAAAAAATCATTCAGAATTAGAAAGTAATTTAGTCTTTACAAATTTCTCGAGACAAATCTCATCTCCCTTAATAATAGCCAGAAAAAAAGCAAAAGAAAACGACTTATAGAATACAATCGATTAAGCCGTATTTTTTTGCTTCCTCTGCACTCATAAAATAATCGCGATCCGTATCTTTTTCAATTTTTTTAATATCTTGTCCAGTTTGCTCTGATAAGATGTGATTGAGCTTATCTTTCATTTTTAAGATACGTTCACAAGCAATTTTCATATCAGTCGCTTGACCATTCACACCTCCAAGAGGTTGATGAATCATAACTTCGGAATTGGGAAGAGCACTTCGCAAACCTTTTTCACCACAAGTAAGTAAAAAAGCAGCCATACTTGCAGCAATTCCTATAACTACAGTACGTACATTACTTTGAATAAAATTCATCGTATCATAAATTGCAAATCCAGCGGTCACACTCCCACCAGGGCTATTAATATATAAACAAATTTCTTCGTGATTTAAAGAATCTAAGTAAAGAAGCTCAGAAACCACTAAATTAGCAGACATATCATCAATTTCACCAGTCAAAAACACAATTCGATCTTTAAGCATTCTAGAATATAAATCATAAGCATATTCTCGATTACTATTCTTTTCTAAAACTGTTGGAACAATATTCATGTTATCACCTATTACTAGCTTATAAAAATACATTACATTTATACAAAAAAAGAATGACAGATTTCTAAGAAATTTGTCATTTGTGGATAACTTATTACTTATTCACATTTGATAATTGAGATGCATTATCTACATTTTTTGAAAAAAAGATAATCAAATAAAATGGTACTAATCATTCCACAAAGAAACAATAAAGCAAGAGTCAAAGAAACTGGTTAATTTGGAATAATAGAACCAAGATAAGCATAGCGATGCCTCAAAATTCCAATGAATTGCTCTTCAAAAACAAAATAAGAATCTTCCAAATAATTTGTATCTCCTTTTGTTTTAAATTTTATTTTTCCATCGTCATATATGTATTTATTCACCACTCGATGTGTAATAGGAAAGTTGGGGTATTCCTCTGTAAAATAAGAAATGATATCTCCTACTTGAATAGATGAAAAATCTACTTTTTGAACTAATATTTTATCGGACATATGAATTTCTGGTTCCATACTAGGACTCACAATAGAAATAAGTTGATAATCTGGATGAATAACTGTTTTCTGTGGAATCCAATAAAGCAAAAGAAAACAAATACAAAATATGACTCCTAGAATATTAATTCCAAGAAGAACCATATTTCTCCACAATTTTAATCTTTTTCTTTCTTTTGACAAAAGAGTAACAACGGCATGGTTTTCACAAGTAATTGTTTCTCCATGTAATAATTCCAAAACAGAAACCTGTAATAAATCAGCGAAGGTTCTAATATTGAAATATCTGGACAACCAACACCACGTTCCCAACGAGAAATGGCCCGATCCGTTAAATGAAGCTGTTCTGCCAAATATTTTTGAGTCATATGCAATGCTTTTCTCCGTTTACCAATAAAAGTACCAATTTTTTCATAGTTCATATCAATCACCTAAAAAAATCATAAAAAAAGAGAAGAAAAAAACAACAAAGGTTTCGTTTGTGAAACACTATTTTTTCTTCCATAAACCATTTGGTAATAAAACATATAATTGATCAATTACCTCATGAATATATTTTCTATCATGAGATACACTGATGATGGTACCTTTAAAATTACGTAATACATTCCGAATAACTGGATTTGATAAAGGACTAACATTTCTAGTAGGTTCATCCAAAATTAAAACATTACACTGATCTAATACAAATTTCATAAGAAATAATTTTGCTTTTGTTCCATTACTCAAATCCTGAATTTTACCAGTCATTTCTTCTCGTGTAAATTTCATATTACCTAAAAACATTCTAGCTTTAGTGATTTTTTCTTTACTACCATTAGGAACCAAAAAATCTAACACATATTCATAATCTTTAAAAACATCATTATAAGTTTGAGGCATATAACCAACCTTAAGATCTGCTCTATCCTTCAATTCCTTATAAATTAATTTTAATAAAGTTGATTTCCCAGAACCATTTTTACCAGTAATACACAAATGAGTATTGCCAAATACATCTAATATTATGTTTTTAGATAAAATACGATTAGATACCCTTAATTGTTCTAAATGAAACTGGATTATATTTTTAGATTTTGGTATCTCAACATTTTCAAAAAAGAAAGAAATGTTTTCTTCTACATCAGGGATTTCTGTCAAATTCAAACCATCTAACTTTTTTTCTTGTGATTTCAAAGAATGTATTTTCTTTTTTAACATTTTTGCCCCATGAGGATCACTTCTAGAAATTGTATTCTGCTGATGTTCCACTGCTTGCATAATTTTTTGTAATTTTTCTTGTTGCTTCTGAAATTCTCTTCTTTCAGATTTTGCAATTTGAGTTTGTTTATTAATTTTTCTAAGTCTTTGTTCGACATAACTATCATAATCCATTTTTAATAGCGTATGTCTACATTCTGTTTTTTTCATAACTTGTTCCAAATGTAGAATTGTATTTGCAGTACGAGATAGCAAAGTTTCATCATGGGAAACATACAGAATAGGTTTATCCATTCCATTAATAAATTGTTCTAGCCATTCCAAAGTTTCAATATCTAAATCGTTTGTAGGTTCATCCAAAAATAAAATATCATAATCACCCAATAACAATTTTAAGATACGAATTTTTACTTTTTCTCCACCAGATAAAGTATGAATCTTTTGCTCAAGTATCTCATCATAGAAATGAAAAAGCTCGAGATATTTATAGAAAAAATTAATATTATTATAATAATCACTTTCACTTGGAAATAAAAAATCAAAAACGTTTTTACTAAAATCTTCCTCGTTGATGGATTGCTCTAAATAACCTATCTTATTACCATTAAAATGTATACTACCACTGATTTCGGCATAGTCGCAAACCCCTAAAATAGATTTTAATAAAGTAGACTTTCCATTTCCTTCTTCTCCAATAATCGCAATTTTATCATTACGATTTAATACAAAACTTAAATTTTTAATTAAATATCTATCTTGAATAGAAATACTGAAGTTTTTCACTTCAAACATATTATGCCTCCTTATTTGGCATAATCAAAGTTTATGCCGAACTTAGTCAGATAAAATTCTCATGTTTTCACCTCCAATTTACTGATTCCATTCG